>CALACD010000248.1 GCA_937890445.1 uncultured Acidimicrobiia bacterium
ACCAGCCCCAAGTGGTGGACGCGACCACCAAACGTTGGCTGCTACGGCACTAGATCCGAATCGAATGGAAGCGCTTCCATTGAGCCGGGTTTTTTCTCGGTTACCTTGCGGAGATGGGAGTGACGCTCGACGATGTGGCCCGCATGAGCGGTGTCTCGCGAGCCACGGCGTCGCGCTCCCTCAGCGGAAATCCGAGTGTCCGGGATGCCACGAGGCTGCGTGTGGTCGCCATGGCCGAGGCGCTCGGCTACCGGGTCAACCACGCAGCCCAGGCCTTGGCCAGCGGTCAAACCAATGTGCTCGGCATGGTGCTTCCCTCCGGATCGTTGACCGATGATCGCTATCGAGCACAGTTCATCGGTGCGATGAGTCAGGCTGCGACTCAACGGGACAAAGGTCTCATGCTCTGGATGACCGGACTGGGTGATCGGGCCGAGCCGGGCCTCGACCGGATGGTGCAGTCCGGTATGGTCGACGGAGTCTTCGTGCTGAGCAATGGCGCCGACAAGGCCTGGATCGATCGAACAGCCGACCGTGAGGGTGTTCCAGTGGTGCTCGTCGGGTCACGGGAGACGCAGGTCGGTCGCTGTCGGGTCGAGTGCGACGATCTCGGCGGTGGCAAGATGGTTGCCGACCATCTCGCAGAGCTTGGCCATCGCCGAGTCGCCACCATCACGGGTCCTCGTTCCCGGCTCGACAGCCAGTACCGCCTCGAAGGCTTTCGATCTGGTCTGGCCGAACACGACATCCAACTCCCGGGGTCAGCGGTAGTGGAAGGGGGCTTCACCCACGAGAGCGGTTTGGCGGCCATGGTCCGCCTGCTGGACTATGAACCGTCCGCCGTGTTCGTCGCCAATGACCAAATGGCCATGGGGGCGTACGTAGCTTTGCGGGGTGCGGGTCGATCTGTCCCACGCGATGTGTCCATCGTGGGATTCGACGACATCCCCACCTCGCTCTCGCTGGCGCCACCGCTCACGACCGTCCGTCAGGACGTGAAGCACATGTCGGCGCTGGCCGTCGATCTCATGTTGCGTGCCATCGACGGAACGGCCGGTCCTGATGAGCGACTGATCTCCCCCACGACCCTGGTCGAACGAAACTCGACCAGGTCACTTCGATAGCTCGACCACGTCACTCCCATAGATGGCGGCGGTGCCGTTCGTCGGCTGGCGGTCTCGGCGGCGTCACGTCATCCGCTTCACCTCGATCGAGATTCACCTCGATCGAGATTCACGTCAATCGAGGATCGCTTCGATCTCGGCGCGGCGAGCCTCGGCTTGAGCTGCGACCTGCTTCTCTCCGGTCTCGATGGCCTCCAACAGATGCATGGCGATGTCAGCCACACGAACCTGGCTCTCCTCGACACCGTGGCCCTTCACGCCGTCGTCCATCATCACGTAGCAGAACGGACACGCAGTGGCGACCCGACTGGCGCCCGTTGCGATCAGCTCTCGCGACCTCTCGTCGTTCACTTTGGTGCCGATGTCTTCTTCCATCCACATCCGGGCACCGCCGGCACCGCAGCACATGCCCTTCGTTCCGTTGCGCCCGGCCTCGACGATCTGTACACCCTTGAGTGAACCGATCACGTTGCGGGGCGACAGGTACACGTCGTTGTGGCGACCCAGGTAGCAACTGTCGTGATAGACGATGCGTTCTTCGAGCGTGGCGGAGTCGACATCGAGTTTGCCCTGGTCGATCAGCCACTCGAGGAACTGGCTGTGGTGCACGACCTCGTAGTTGCCGCCCAGTTGGGGGTATTCGTTCATCAGGGTGTTGAAGCAGTGCGGGCATTGGGTGATGATCTTCCGCACGCCGATCCCGTTGAGGGTCTCGATGTTCTGCTTGGCCAGCATCTGGAAGATGTATTCGTTGCCCGATCGTCGAGCGGGATCGCCGGTGCAGAGCTCGGCGGGGCCGAGAATCCCGTAGTCGATGCCTGCTCGATCCAGCAGTTTCGACATCGCCTGGGTCACCTTCTGGTTCTTGTCGTCGAAACTGCCGGCGCAGCCGACCCAGTAGAGGTATTCGTGGGTGAAGGCTTCACTTCCGTCGACGATGTCGACGTTGATGTCCTTGGCCCAGTCGGCGCGGGTGGTCTGGCTCATTCCCCATGGGTTGGATGAGTTCTCCATGGAACGGAAGGCCGACCCGAGCTCGGACGGAAAATCTGACTCCATCAGCGTGAGATAACGACGCATGTCCAGAATCTTGTCGAGGATCTCGATGTTGACCGGGCAGTTCTCGTCACAGGCCTTGCAGGAGGTGCAGGCCCACACCTCCTCGGCCGTCACCCGCTCGAAGATCCAATCGGCCTCGACGTTGATCTCGGCATCGACGCCGATCGGGGGAGCAACCGCAGGAGTACCGGTTCGGCTCATCACTTCACCGGTCTTGAGCACGATCTCGCGGGGATCGAGCGGCTTGCCGGTCGCATTGGCCGGACATACCTCGGTGCAACGTCCGCACATCGTGCACGCGTCGGTGTCGAGGAGTTGCTTCCAGGTGAAGCTGCCGATGGTCGAGGCGCCGAACGTTTCGAGGTCGGTCGTCTCCAGGTCCGGCATGGCCCGCATTGCACCCTTGGGTCGCTCTCGATCCTTCAGATACATGTTCAGCGGCGAGGTGAACATATGGCGAAGCATGGTGCCGGGGATGATGACCAGGAAGGCGCAGAAGCTGAGCACATGGGCGATCCACCAACCCTGGTGCCAATCCGAGAGATTGCCCCATCCATCCACGAGTTGGGCCAGCGGGTAGCCGATGACGCTCCACCGTTCGTACTCGGGGTTGCCCTCCAGCGCAATGCGGAAGGCCTCGGTCCCGAACCCGGTGATGCCAATCGCGAACAGGACACCGTTGATGACCATGTGTTCGGGCCGGCTCTTGACCGCAATGCGGTAGGGGCGCCAGCTGCGAGGGCCATAGCGACGGGCGATTGCCATCGTCACGCCCGCCACGAAACCGAGGCCGGCCAGGTCGCCGACGAGCGCATAGGCCCGGTACACGTCGCCGTGCAGGAACTTGAGGTCTTCCGGAACCTGATGGTTGATCTCCAGGACGGTGGTGACCCCAAGCAAGATGAGGAAGTTGAAGTAGATGAGACTGTGCATGATGCCGGCGGCAGGATCACGCATCAGGGTTTGCATGTAGATGCCGGCACGGAAGTCGCCGAGGCGGGTCTTGATGTTCTTGGACGTCGTTTCCCTCTTGTCGGGAGCGCCTCGTTCCCAGTTCTTCACTCGGTAAGAGAGCTGAACCGTTGCCCACAGGATCAGCAGAGGAATGAGGGTGTAGAAGGCCAGCCGCATCGGCGAGGGAATGTTGGCGAAGACCTCCCGTTGCACCTCGGAATCATCGTGAAACTGGAAGATCGTGGCCGCAATGCCCGACAGTACGGTGACCGCGGCAATGAGGGCCCCGACACCAATCCAGAGGTGTTGCGCTCGGAAGCCGCCCGAGGCTCCATCGTCGTCGGCTTTCAGCTCTTCGCTCACTGGTGCATCCATAACGGCCCCAACGCTACTGCCAACTCGTGCGGTGCGACGATCCTGGTTGCAACGTCGCGATTCGTTGGCGCTTCACATCCGTGAAACAAACCCGAAACGAACGATTCCTAGCGTTTTGGCCATGGACGTCGCGATTCTCCACTGGCCGAACGAGGAGCAACGTCGCTGCGAGATGCAGCGACGGGACGTACCCCGATTGTTGCTGGTGGACGTGACTGCACCGGCCCCCGTGATCTCTGACCCCTTCGAGGACTGGGTGAGGTTGCCGACCACGGAGCAGGACATCAAGGCTCGGGTCGATGGATTGACACTCCGCTGTCAGTCCCGGGCCGAGGCGCGGCTCACGCTGGACGGCGATGGCCTCCTGCACCATGGCGACCGCTGGGTGTCGTTGCCTCCGATCGAGGCCGCGTTGATCACCGCACTGCTGGAACGCGAGGGCGCGGTGGTGTCGCGCGAAGAACTCCTCTTGGCGGGTTGGCCCGACGAAGACCCGAGCCGCAACGTGCTCGATGTCCATGTCCTGCGTCTCCGTCGACGTCTCGAACCTCTCGATCTGGCTATTCGCACCGTCCGATCCCGGGGCTACGTCCTCGAGCGTTGAGCGTCGAGTGTTCCTGAAGTTCCGGGCGTCCGAGATCGGGGGTCGATGTCAGATTCAGTTCAGATGAACGACCAACAGCCGTAACCCCCACCCAACATTGACGAAACGAAGCCTCCATAGCTTCGTGAGCTGAACGACAGCATTTGGCTTTGCATCAGATTTCCAACACAAAAGGAACAGCGAAAATGAGAAAAAAGATGATCGGAGCCGCCGCCCTCGGCGGCGGAGGACTTGCAACCTTGATGGCCTTACCGGTGTCCGCTCAGGACGCCGGGGCGAGCTTCGACCGAAGTCTCGCCGAGGGCGCCTCGGCGATGAACACGATTGTCCTGGACAATATTTTCATCTTCGTGGCTGCAGTGCTGGTTCTCTTCATGCAGGCCGGCTTCGGTCTGGTCGAAGCCGGCCTCACCCGAGCCAAGAACGCCGGGAACATCATGATGAAGAATCTGATGGACGTCTCGGTCGGCCTTCTGGTGTTCGCCTTCATCGGCTGGAACATCGCCTACAGCGGTGCGACCTGGTTCGGCATCGCCGACGGTCCGTTCCTCAGCATCTTCGGTGTCTCGGGCATGACCGAGTTGTACCCGGGCGTGGCCGGCGAGGTATTGGCCAACGGTGACTACCCGCTGGCAGTGCCTGTCGACTGGCTCTTCCAGGCCGCCTTCGCCGCAACGGCAGCCACCATCGTGTCCGGCGCCGTGGCTGAGCGGACCCAGTTCAAGGGCTACTTGATCTACTCGGTCATCATCACGGGCCTCATCTACCCGATCATCGTCAACCTCAAGTGGGGCGGCGGCTGGCTGGACCAGAACGGCTTCATCGACTTCGCCGGTTCGGGCCTCGTGCACATGACCGGCGGCATCGCGGCCCTCATCGGCGCCATCGCCCTCGGCCCCCGAATTGGCAAGTACGGACCCGATGGCAAGCCCAAGGCCATGCCCGGCCACAGCATCCCCCTGGCCATCACCGGTGTCTTCATCCTCTTCGTGGGTTGGTTCGGCTTCAACCCCGGATCGCAGCTGCAGGCCGATATGGCGGTTCCGTACATCGCAGTGCTCACCGCCATCGTCGCCGGCGCCGGTGCCGTCGCTGCGATGATCGTCTCCTGGATCGTCATGAAGAAGCCGGACGTCTCCATGGCCGGAAACGGCATGCTGGCCGGTCTGGTCGCAGTATGTTCCGGCATCGGCGAGTTCAGCGTCTTCGGAACGGTGTTGACCGGTCTGGTGGCTGGATCCCTGGTCGTGATCGGAGTACTCGGCATCGAGCGAGCCGGGATCGACGATCCGGTCGGAGCGTTCTCGGTGCACGGCATCGGGGGTGCCTGGGGCCTGATTGCAACCGGACTGTTCGCAACGACCTCTCCGGTGAACGGAGCGGAAGAAGCGGCTGGACTGTTCTACGGCGGTGGAGCGGGACTCCTCGTCGATCAGATCGTCGGCCTGTTGGTGATCGCCGTTATCGTGGGTGTCCTCGCCAGCGCAATGTTCTTCGCCTTGAAGGCAGCCGGCCTTCTCCGGGTCTCCGAAGAGGAAGAGGTTGCTGGTCTCGATGTTTCCGAGCACGGTTCGCCTGGCTATGGCCCTGACATTCTGGTCTCCACCAACTTCTGAGCAGAGGCTCTGAAAGGAACAGTTCAATGCAACTCGTAACCGCAGTCATCAAGCCACACATGCTCGATGAGGTGAAGGAGGCACTCCGTGGCCTCGGAATCTCCGGTATGACGGTCACCGAGGTCAAGGGGTTTGGTCGCCAAGGTGGCCACACCGAGACCTACCGGGGAGCCGAGT
>CALACD010000249.1 GCA_937890445.1 uncultured Acidimicrobiia bacterium
TCGACACCCTCGATGGTGGCGTTCACCACCTCATCGCGGCGGGTCGGTAGGTTCATTCCGACGAAATCCGGCCGTATCGGCAGCTCCCGATGGCCGCGATCGACCATCACCGCCAACTGCACGGCCCGCGGACGACCGTGGGCCACCACCGCGTCGAGGGCGGCACGGATGGTTCGCCCCGTGAACAGCACGTCGTCGACCAGGACCACGACCTTGCGAGCGATGTCGAACGGCACATCGGTCGACGCTTCGGGCAGGACGGGTCGCAGGTTGATGTCGTCTCGGTAGAAGGCAACGTCGAGCTTTCCGATCGGAATGTCGGCGCCCTCGATCTCGGCCAGCGCGGCCTTGATCGCCTCGGCGAAGGGAACTCCGCCGGTCTGGAGACCGATGAGCACGACGTCGTCGAGGCCCTCGTTCCGTTCGATGATCTCGTGCGCCATGCGTCGCACGGCTCGAGCCACTGCGTCGCGCTCCAACACGACGTTCTGGGCAACAAAAACGCCCCCATACGGGGGCGTGCGTCGTCGTTCGCGTTCAGCCATGAACCACCCTTCCTCCGTACGAGTCTCACAGGACTTGTTTCACGGACTCCGGTGTCGGACTGTAGCCGGGCGGCATCGGCACCTGCTACCGGCCACCCGACGAGTGCGCGACGCTCAGTAGATTCGTCCCGACGCAGTGCCGTCGGCACCGCCACGGGCCTGAGCCAGGGCAGCCGACGCTCCCGAGAGCATCGCCAGCAGGTCCGAGGTGATGGTGATCATTCGGAAGCCCTGCTCGATCCGCTTCGCGGCCAAGGCCTGTGTGCTGTGGATTCCTGGCGTGATCCCCCGGGCGTTGCACGCCGAGACCACGGTCGTCAAGGCATCGTTGAAGCTCTGGGCATCCTGGTCCGAGCCCGGTGCGAGGCCGAGGGTGATGGAGAGATCGGCCGGGCCGACGTAGACGGCATCGATACCGGGAACATCGAGAATCGCGTCGATGTTCTCCACCGCCTGCACCGTCTCGATCATCGGGATGCAGGCAATCTTGTCGTTTGCCTCACTGGCGTAGTTGGCACCGAGGGCCATCGCGGCTCGGGCCGGGCCGTAACTCCGGGCACCATCGGGTGCGTAGCGGCATGCCGACACCGCAGCCTCGGCTTCGGCCACCGAGTTGACCATCGGGATGATCACCCCCATGGCCCCGGCATCGAGCACCTTGCCGATGATGCCGGGTTCGTTCCAGGGCACCCTCACCGTGGGGGTCGCCTCGATCCGCTGCATCGCCTGGAGGGCGCCGAGCGCCTGACGATAGTCGGCCAGACCATGCTGGAGATCCACGTTGATGTAGTCGAAGTCGACACCCCCGAGATGTTCGACCGCCACCGGGTCGACGGTGGAGAGCCACATCCCCAACGTCACATCATCGTTCTGCCACTTCTGCTTCAAGGTGTTGTCGCGCACGCCGGGACGTTACCAGCCCGCAGCGACTCCGAATTCTTCGCCGGGAATGGTCATGAACCGCCGAGATCGGTCGTCACTGGATGTACACCCCGTTCGAGGTCGAGACCCGTCGCTCAGCGGTCTCGGCTCGACCTTCCTCCGGGAAGGCCTGTCGGGCCGGGATTGGTAGTCCGCACGCCGCCAATCCCGGCCCGATGACTTCGTGTCAGCGGTGGTCGCCGGCCCCGGTCAAGATGCCCGGTCGAAATACTCGTTGCTCGAGGCCAGGAACGCGGCCAGCCGGAGATCATCGCCGGACTGCAGGACACCGGCCCAGTAGGCGAGACCACCGGCGTCAGGGTTCCGCCCGAGGAACTGCTGGTACAGGGCAACGACCCGGCTCTCACGACTCTCCTGGGACTGGTAGAAGCGATAGGCGACCACACCGCTCCCGCTGCGACCGGATTGACTTGCCCAGTAGGCGACTCCACCATCGTCCCACGAACGATCGAGGAGGACGCCATAGAGTTCTTTCACCCACGGCTCATAGGAACCACCGAGGCCTCTGACGTACTCGTCGCTTCCGTAGAACGAGGCGGCGACCTGGGCCACCACGGTGCCGGTCCGGAGACGCCCCGCCCAGTAGTCCCGGCCTGCACCATCTGCGGGTCGACCGAGCGTGTCCAGGTAGAGGTCGTCGACGAGGCCGGCAATCCAGGCGTCGCTCTTGGACAGGATCTCGACGAAGGCCAGTCGGCTCAATCCAGTGGCCAAGCGGCCGGACCAGTAGTCGATCTCGTCGGTGTTGGCGGCTCGACCGGTGAAATCGAGGTAGGCCTGGGCCACGAACGGCTCGTAGAGCTCCGGCGACCCGCCGCCGGCACCTCCGGGTTGACCACCGATGATGGTCACGTCGTAGGTGAAGGTCTTGGCCACACCGTTGACCCTGGCCCCGGTGATCGTGATGGAGTACGTCTGGTCGACCGCGGGTGATGTCGCGATTCCCGCGGGCTCCCACACGATGATCGGGAACGGTGCCCCATTGCTGGCACCGTCGCGGTAGACCACGGTGTTGCCAACCGTCGAGCCCGCCAGCCGCATCGTCACGGTTGCCGACGAGAAGTCGCCGTTGCGTACGCTGAAGGACCATCGGGGGAAGACGACCTCACCGGGAACGAAACCGCGATTGGGCCAGGCCACGAAACCTTCGCTCTCGCGGAGGGTGGGCTGAGCCCCGAAGACGTTGTCGAACACCCACAGTGAGTTGGAGGCCCAACCGCCGGTCGAGGGAAGGTCGCCGGTTCCCATCTGGTTGGTCGTCGGATGGAGAATCCAGTTGCGATGGCCGACCCGGGTGTTGTTCGCCCCGGGATCCTCGATGTAGCCATTGATGGCTGCGGGTCCTGTCCTACCCAGGTAGAGATCGCTGGATCCAGCTGCGGTCCGTCCGTTGCTGGTGTAGCAGGAGAACGACGACGAGTCCGGCGTATGGCTCAGCTTCTCGCTGGCGCTCATCATCAACG
>CALACD010000250.1 GCA_937890445.1 uncultured Acidimicrobiia bacterium
GTGGCAGCCCGTGGCACGACAACCCCCGCTGGGACCGGGCGCTGGGCCCCATGCAGTTCCTCACCGCAACCTTCCAAGCCGTCGGTGTCGACGGCAACCAAGACGGCACCGCCAACCCCCACAACGCCATCGACGCCATCTGGTCAGCCGCCGCCTACCTCTGCCCGACCGGCGAGATCACCAACATCCGTGACGCGATCTTCCCGTACAACCGCTCCGACGCCTATGTCAGCGACGTCCTCGAATGGGCCCGCCAATACGCAGCACTCCCCATCTACGCCGGAGCGAACCCGCTCGAACTGATCGCCCACCCCAACGTCGCCATGGGTGACGCCCAACGGGCCGACCTCGAAACCGGACGGATCGACCCCCAACTCGTCGCCATCCTCCTCTCGGTCGCCCAAGACCACCAGATCTACATCAGCTCGCTCATCACCGGCCACAGCATCTGCGTCGCCCGCACCGGCACCTACCCCAACTGCACCGTCAGCCGCCACGCCTCCGGACGTGCCGCCGACATCTGGCGCTTCGACGGCGAGATCGTCGCCGACAACAACGACCCTGCCCGCCAACAACTCGGGATCTGGCACGCCATCAACCGCGAAACCGACTTCCTCCGCCCCTGGTCAATCGGTCACCCCTTCGGCGACCTCGCCGGCACCGCCCCCGGCTCATTCAACGACGCAGACCACGAAGACCACTTCCACCTCGGCGTCCTCGGCGGCATCACCACCCCCGAACCCTCCATACCCGCATTGCCCGAACCCGCCGCCCAGACCGTCGACTAGCCAAAACTGATCAGAAGGGACCATCAGCAATGAACACCATCACCATCACCGGCCGGGTCGAGAACGACCCCATCCGCAAAGAAGCCAACGACTCGGTCGTCACCACGTTCCGGCTCGCCTCCGGGCGATCCGGGAACCGAGGCGGGCGCCTCTGGATCGACATCGACGCCTGGGGCCAACTCGGCGGCACCGCCGCCCGCTCAGCCACCAAAGGCCGAACCGTCGTCGTCAACGGCCGCCTCCAAGCACGCAGCTACGAAAACCGTGACGGAGACAAGATCACCGTCTGGTCCATTGTCGCCTCCGACATCGAATACCTCGACAAACCAACCCGGCACGCTCGCAGCAACGGCGCCCCGGCCTCATGAAGATCGTCCACCCCAGCCAAGGTGGGCCGGGGACGACCCCACGCCGACACACTCGGCCAAGGTCGTCCCCGACCAATCCCCACGACATCGAGCTCCTCCGCAGGCTCAAAGCCGACGTCACCGGCCTCCTCGCCCAACTTGTCGAAGCAGGAATCGGCTGCGGCCTCACTGCTGCGCAGATCGAGATCGTTGAGCGACTGGCCACCGGCCGCCGGACACAAACTTGAACCGCAGGATCTGGGCCGCCGTCTCGGCCGCCGGACTGATTCTTGCCTCCCTAGCGCTCGGTGCCATGAATCGGATCGAGCGCGACCCGCCCGCCGGTCTGCCCCAAGTCACCCTCGCCCCTGGCGCCCTCGACCAGCGCGCGGCGCCGCTGCCTGAAGGGCCGCTCAAGTTCGAGGTCATCGCCGTCTACGCCCACGACCCTGATGCCTTCACCCAAGGACTGGTCTGGGCCGACGGCACCCTCTACGAATCGACCGGCCTCTACGGCCACTCGACCGTCCGCCGCATCGACCTGCAAACCGGCGAAACGACGGCCTCAGCGACGCTCGACGATCGCTACTTCGGTGAAGGCCTCGAACTCGTCGGCGACCAGCTCGTGCAACTCACCTTGAAAAGCCAGATCGCCCTCATCTGCGACACCGACACTCTGGCACTCGTCGGGTGGCTCCCGTACGAAGGCGACGGCTGGGGGCTCTGCCAACTTGACACCGACACCCTCGTCACCTCCGACGGCAGCGACACACTCACGTTCCGCAACGCCACCACGTTCGAACCAGTCGGCACCATCAACATCACCGACAACGGCGAACCCGTCGACCAGATCAACGAGCTCGAATGCGTCGGTCACGACATCTGGGCCAACGTCTGGCAAACCGACACCATCATCCGCATCGACTCCACCACCGGGCGCATCCGATCGACCCTCGACACCTCCGACCAGCTCCGCGCCAACGAGCCTGGCGACGCGGGCGTGCTGAACGGAATCGCCTACCTGCCCGAACGACAGAGCTTCCTACTCACCGGCAAGAACTGGGCCAACCTCTACGAGATCTTGATCGCAGCGGGTTCGTGACATCGCTGGCGTTTCTGGCGGAAGTCGACGAGCCGAGAAGAGTCCGGCACGGGATCCCTGCACATGCGACGACCGCAGCCCGACCGTGAATATGCAGCGGCCTCCGAGGGCGCTTCCCCGACTTACTTCGCCGGGAGTGTTGTACGGGCGGGCGCGTTGGTGGCAGGGATTACGTTGCGTCTTCTCAGCATCGTTGATGCACGTCGCTTTGGTCCGTTGACAGAGAGTTTCGGTATCAGTGGTCACGGCGTCGAGCCGCCAGTTCGCTAAAGCATGATAACTAGTTGTCATCGGTTCAGTCGAGGTAGCGCTCTTGCGGCTCGGCATGAGCAGCACTCCTTGGGCCGGCATCTTTGATTGCACTCCCTCTCATTCCGACGCCGTACGGTTGCAATCGGGGAGTTCGTTCGGGCGTTTCGTTGCATGGAGGATCCGGCCGCTGAGCAGCCGTTCAGAAACGCTAATTGGCTCGTGCGTCTCGGACTGACGCCCTCCGAACTAGGGCGAGAGGCCGGCGTCCGCAAGAAGTTGGTTGCCAATTTCATTTCGCTCGGGGGCAAGGGTCGCCTCGAAGGCTCTGTCACATGGGAGCAGCTCGAGCGACATTCGGATTTCTTCGTCCTGGACGAGTTCGAGGTCTTTCTCTGTGTATGGCGAGCCAGCGACGGTGTCTGCTTGATCTTCCGAGACGATGGGTAATCCATCTTCGTCGATGGTCCCGACCAACTCGGGGTCGTCAGACACGCTAAAATCATTCGCTCCTGTCCCCTGGTCAATACTGGCGAGTTTTCTATCGGCCCACTCCTTGATCTCTGCTGGGCTGGAGAATTCATAGCCTGCTTCGTAAACACATTCGGTCCAGGCGCCGGCGGCGCCAATGAAGGTGTCGCTTGCCTGAACGCGTTGCTGCACCTCGTCTGCGATGTCGAGATAGCTACCGAAGTCGTCGTCTACTGTTGTGTTGGCGTAAAGGATTGCATGGCCCTCGCCGAGGCAGCCGTCAGGTTCGAGTTCAACTGGTTCGCCATCGGCTGATTCGATCGCGTCCATGAGATTTGGTCCCAAGTAGGCGACGTCGTACGCACGGGCTTCAGCTGGAGACTGGCTTTCGCGTATCTCGGCGTTTTGGTCAGGTGGAATGTCGAGGGTCATGTAGGCACGGAGTGTCGTGTGCCCGTAGCCATAGCGTTCTCGGTAGTCCTCGGAGAGCGGGTCCTGCGTAGCCGCGTCGTCAAAGCGTGCGCCTATCTCATCGAGTGGTATGGCGGTGATGGGATCGGCTTGGGGGAAGTACTCGAACCCTTCTGCCTTCATGCACAGGGCGATTGCGAGTTCGGCGTCGTAAGTGACCGCGAAGGAGTCGGCGTTCTCCTTTTGGACCTGGTTCCAGTCTTGGTGGATGAAGAGTTCGAGTTGAGACCGAGCGTTCGGATCGAGCGTTGGTTCGGCGCTGCCACTAGTCGTGCAGGCAGTGACTAAGCCGACCGTCGCTAGGAGGGCGGCCGTTCGCATCACGAGCCGCTCCCAGGGTCG
>CALACD010000251.1 GCA_937890445.1 uncultured Acidimicrobiia bacterium
GTTCCGGGATCATGCCATGAAGATCCAGATGCACCGCCGCTACGGGCCTGGTGTGTGGGATCTCGAGGACGAACCCCCGATCGCCCAGGTCGTCGATCGGTTGGTCAAGGTGATGGTCGGTCATCCAGACCTGGGACACGATGCACTTCTCACCCGCCTGCAGTCGCTGGGGCTCGGCCACCTGGAGATCTCGTCGTCCGGCGCCGACTTCGTGGAGATCACGGCCCCCGAGGCCGAGAAGGGTCAGGCCGTCGAACGGCTTGCCTCACAACTGGGGATCGATCGAGTGGACACTGTAGCGTTCGGCGATCAGATGAACGATCTGGGCATGCTCCGCTGGGTCCGGTCGGGCTATGCGATGGAGAACGCTCACCCCGAGATCCTGGCGGCGACCGATCTACGCGCACCTCACCACGACGACGACGGCGTGGCCCAGGTGATCGAGGATCTGTTGAACTCTTGAGAACGCTACGCGGCCTGGCTCCGGGTGTCGATGGCGCTCAGGAGTCGCCCCACGAACTCTTCGACTCCGCCCTCGATGTTGCTGCGTTTGATGGCGTAGCCACCGATGACGTCGCCACCTCGCTCGGTCACGATCTTGGACAACTTGTCGAGGGTCTTGCCCTTTTCGACGGCGTAGGTGCAGTACACGGCAGCCAGTTTCCCGTCGATGACCGGCATGTTCTTGAGACGACCCCCTCGGCCCGGCTTCTGACCGAACAGGAACAGGCCATCGACCCACGAGCCCACGACCACCAGGTCGGCTACCGATAGGGCCGGAAGATCGACCTGAGTGATGTTCGAGGCCGTCGCATCGACGCCGAACCGAGACAACTCGGCGGCGATGAGGTGAGCGGCCTCGGCGGTGTTGCCGGTGAGGCTTTCGTAGATGACAGCGGCGTTCATGGGTCGTCAGGTTAGCCCAGTACCCTGCCCGACATGAGGTCCGAGGCATCATGCGGCACGTGATCTCGGACCCGGAGGATCCTCGGCTCGAGATCTTTCAGGGGCTCCGAGATCATGTGTTGCGTCAACGCAGAGAACGAGACGACGACGACACGGCGTCGGGCTACTTCATCGCCGAGGGAGACGTGGTGGTCGAGCGGGCCATCCGGGCCGGCTATCGGCTGCAGTCCATCGTGATCGACGGCAAGCGGACCAAGCCGTTCCCCGACGTCATCACCGACGAGGTCCCCGTCTATGCCTGCGAACCCAACGTGCTCGAACGTATCACCGGCTACCACCTCCATCGCGGTGCGCTGGCCTGCTTCCACCGCCGCCCGGTCCCGACTGCGGACGAGATTCTCGACGGCGTCCGCACGCTGCTGGTGTGCGAGGGCGTGAGCAATCCGACCAACATGGGGGTCATCCTGCGATGTGGGGCCGCGCTGGGCGTCGAGGCCTTCGTGCTGGACCCAACGTGCTGTGACCCGCTGTATCGACGCTCAGGACGAGTTTCGATGGGTGAGGCCTTCGCGCTCCCCTACGCCCGTCTCGAGCAGTTCCCTGACGGGCTGGGTGTCCTCCGGGAACGAGGATTCCGCATGCTGGCGCTCACCCCCGAAGCCGATGCCACCGACATCTCCGAACTCCAACTGGGTAGCAGCGAACCCGTCGCCCTCTTCGTCGGAGCAGAAGGTCCCGGGCTCACGGCCGGCACGCTCGAGGCTGTCCATGAGCGAGTACGCATTCCGATGTCGGGGACCGTCGACTCGATCAACGTCGGATCCGCCGCCGCCGTCGCCTTCTTCGCAGTACAACAGGCTCGCCGGAATCTCTGAAGGATCGCTGGCGAACTGTTCGGCAGCGGCCAAGAGCGCAGCCTCGTCGGCACCGTCGACCTCGGCACCGTCGACCTCGGCACCGTCGCCCGAACCGTGGGCCGGGTCCGCTGGTTCGGGCCGACCGAAGAACTCGCTCGGGGCAGTCCGTGTCGCGTTGGCGGCTCGCCGCCGGGAACGAGCGGCCTCGGCGAACGTGGAGTCACCACCAGCCGACGGCGTCGACCGCCCGGCGGCCGCCAGGGCCGCGATGGCGGCGTGAATCTGCTCGCCGTCGTCGAGGCGAACCGGGAACGGGATGCGACCTTCGTGGCGGCCACGTGGTTCATCGGTGATGACGACGATGCCGTAGCGATCGACGTGGGACAGTTCGGCCCGGGTGGCCTGCCAGCGACCCCCCAATCCTTTGGCCATGAGCAGGAGATCATCATCGAGGCGGGTGGCGATGTCGGCCAGGAGTGACGGGAGTCGAGGGGCCAAGGGGTCGGGTTCGGCTCCGGCGATGTCCTCGTGGCGCAGCCATCGTTCGTTCGCTTCGTCGTCGATCCAGCGGACCCGTACCGGTTCCAGACGGAACCAGGAGAAGTCCAACGACTCCACTTGTGCAGCCAGCTGGGGGTGGCGGGCCAGGAACTGGGTCTGGAGCTCGATCTGTTGCAGTCCCGGAACGGGACAGAGATCGCCCTGCAGAAGGAGCCGATCGCCGATCGACATGCCGGCCCGACGATCCTGGCGGCCCCGCATCGTATGGGTCGTGAGATTGGACAGAACGGTCACGGGAGCGCCCGCGCCATCGTCGACGATGGGCACGCTGCCAACGGCCGGTCGACCGTCGACATCCACCGTGGCCAGCACTCCGACGGGAGTGTTGGAAACGACGGTACGTGCCCGCTCGGCCCAGGTTGGTGCCAACATCAAGGTACTGATCGGACGAGTTCGGGCTGCACTTGAGCCCCTATCCTCTCCGTCATGATCACCAGCACGATGCAGGACTTCCCCCTCACCATTCAGCATCTTCTGCGGCATGGCCGGACTGTCCATGCCGACGCGGTCGTACTCACCGCTCATGGCGACACCATCGAAGAAGCGACCTTTGCCCAGGTCGCCGACCGCTCCGACCGACTGGCGGCGGCGCTCGCCGGTCTCGGCGTCGGTCCCGGAGATCGGGTCGGCACGTTCCTGTGGAACAACCAGGCCCACCTCGAGGCCTATCTGGCCATTCCGTGCATGGGGGCCGTCCTCCACACCCTGAACATTCGCCTCTTCCCCGAGCAGTTGGCCTACGTCATCAATCACGCCGAGGACAAGGTGATCATCGTGGACTCGTCCATCGCGCCGCTGCTGGGCGCGGTCCGCGACCAGTTGACGACGGTCGAACAGATCATCGTGGTGGCCCAACCCGACGGTTCCGCACCGGCCGACACCGGCCTGGGTGACACCCTCGACTATGACGAGCTCCTGGCTGCCCAGAGCGGTGGGTTCGCCTACCCGGACATCGACGAACGGGCTGCGGCCGCCATGTGCTACACCAGCGGCACGACGGGGAATCCCAAGGGTGTCGCCTATTCACACCGCTCCATCTACCTGCACTCGATGGCGGTGTCGTCGGCTCAAGCCCTCGGTGTCAACCAGGCCGATCGCCTGCTCTTGATCGTGCCGATGTTCCACGCCATGGCCTGGGGCATGCCCTATGCCGGCTGGTGGACGGGGGCCGACATGGTGATGCCCCAGCAGTTCCTGCAGGCCGGTCCTCTCTCCGCGATCATCGAGGAGACCCGACCGACATTCTCGGGAGCCGTGCCGACGGTGCTCAATGATGTGTTGCACAACGCGGCCGACGCCGACCTGTCGTCGTTGCGAGGCATCGTCTGCGGCGGCTCGGCGGTGCCCGGGAGCCTCTTCGACGGCTACGACCGGGTGTTCGGGGTGCCCGTCATCCAGGCCTGGGGCATGACCGAGACCAGCCCGTTGGCCGCCATTGCATGGCCTCCCCGTGGGACCGAGGGCAACGAGGCCATGGCTTGGCGGGTTCGCACCGGTCGAGTCCTGCCCGGTGTAGAGATGCGAATCACCGACGATGCCGGCACCGTGTTGCCCTGGGACGGCGAGGCCCAGGGGGAGATCGAAGTACGAGGCCCGTGGATCACGGCCAGCTACTACCTCGACGACGCCGACGAGAAGTTCCACGACGGATGGCTGCGTACCGGCGACGTCGGCTCGATCGAGCCCAACGGGTTCGTCCAGATCTCGGATCGGGCCAAGGACGTCATCAAGTCCGGCGGCGAGTGGATCAGTTCGGTCGATCTCGAGAACGAGCTCATGGGCCA
>CALACD010000252.1 GCA_937890445.1 uncultured Acidimicrobiia bacterium
GGCGAGCGGACTCGATCGTCTCGACGATCCAACAAGAAGGCCAGCCCGCGTCCCGAGACGAGACCGAGCAGTGCCCCCGAGACAGGGCCGGCGATACCGGGAACGCCGCTGGCGGCATCGGGCAGCCCGGCGTCGTTGAGCACTTCACCGGGGTCGACGCTGATCGAATCGATGTTGGCCAACTTGGCGCCGATGCCGGCAAGTTCCTCTCGCTTGGAGATCTCGCGGTAGGACAGGGCCTGGACGCGGATCTGATTGTCGCCGGCTGCCCCGATCTCGGCCGCGAGTTGGTCGAGTTCCTCGATCAGGACGGCTTCGCGATCCACCAACTGCTGTCGGGCGACGTGGGTGGCCGAGAGGCCCTCGTCCTGACGGAAGTCCAGGTAGGCGTGGGCCATGGTTTGCGCCAACTGCTGAGCTCGCGCCGGATCAGCGGCCGTCGCGGTGAAGATGAGAATCTGCGAATCGAGGGGCACCGTGACATCGATCTGCTCTTCGGCGATGCGGCGGGCCTCGACGCCGTCGACGATGGCCGACGCAGCTCGAGCTTCGACATCGGGATCGTCGAGGTCGACCGCGAGGGGATCCGACGGGTTCAGCTCACCGGCCACGGCGAGCAAGGCCAGCGCCCTTTCGGCGACCCGTTGCGAGTTGGCGATGGCTTGTTCGGTCTCGGGGTTGACCTGGCGACTCACATCGAGGTTCGGGTCATCACCCGAACTCACCAATGGACGCACCTCGACCTTCGACTGTGCCTGATACTGATTGCTCCTGACCGAGAGCAGGAGTGCGCCGAGCACCAGACCGACGACCGTTGCGATCGCAATCACCATCCACCATCGCCTGATGGCGCTGGAGTATTCCGAGATGGTCACAACGGAATCCCCGTCGGCCATGAGCTTCACCTCTTTCACAGACGCGACGTCGGAACGGTCCGGCTCGCTCCTTGGTCAATCGGTCGGACTCGAACCGTGTTGAGCACTCCGGAGAAATGCCCATCCCCCGAGCTCCCGGGGGAAGTTCTCCTCAATCAATAAGATACGACGACGCCGTGCCGATAGGACCTCTGTGATGTCACCTACCTACCAGCTGAGTGATGTAGCCGCGCTCGAATCCGAGTCCATCCACATCATCCGAGAAGTCGCTGCCGAGTTCGAACGACCCGTGATGCTGTTCTCCGGTGGCAAGGACTCCATCGTGATGCTGCACCTCGCGCTCAAGGCATTCGCTCCGGCCAGGATCCCGTTCCCCATCATGCACGTCGATACCGGACACAACTTCGACGAGGTGATCGAGTACCGCGATCGAAGGGTGGCCGAGACCGGCGTACGTCTCATCGTCGCTTCGGTGCAGGAAGCAATCGATCGAGGAGACGTCGTCGAGGAGACGGGTCCCCGGGCCAGTCGCAACGGCCTCCAGACCTCCGCCTTGCTCCACGCCATCGAGGAACATCGTTTCGATGCCCTCTTCGGCGGGGCCCGCCGAGACGAGGAGAAGGCCCGAGCCAAGGAGCGCGTCTACAGCTTCCGCGACGAGTTCGGGCAGTGGGACCCCAAGGGTCAACGTCCCGAGTTGTGGAATCTCTACAACGGTCGGCACGCCATGGGTGAACACTTCCGCATCTTCCCCATCTCCAATTGGACCGAGCTCGACATCTGGCACTACATCCGCGACGAGCAGATCGACATCCCCGAGATCTACCTGGCCCACAGCCGGAACGTGTTTCTTCGGGACAACATGTGGCTGGCCGACACGCCCTACATCACTCGCATGGAGGGAGAGGAACTCGAGGAGCGCCAGGTCCGCTTCCGAACCATCGGTGATGCCAGCTGCACCGGCGCCGTCGAGTCGCCGGCCGACACCATCGACAAGGTGATCGAGGAAGTCGCCGCAACCAGGATCACCGAACGAGGCGCAACCCGGGCCGATGATCGACGCACCGAGGCCGCTATGGAAGATCGCAAGAAAGAGGGCTACTTCTGATGGAACTGCTACGCCTGGCCACCGCCGGCTCCGTCGACGACGGCAAGAGCACCCTGATCGGTCGGCTTCTCTATGACTCCAAGTCCATCTTCGAGGACCAACTCGAAGCCATCGAGGCCACCAGCACCCAGCGGGGCGAGGAACACGTCAACCTGGCGCTGCTCACCGACGGCCTCCGCGCCGAACGCGAACAGGGCATCACGATCGACGTCGCTCATCGGTACTTCTCGACGCCGCGGCGCAAGTTCATCATCGGTGATACGCCAGGCCACATTCAGTACACCCGCAACATGGTCACCGGGGCCTCCACCGCCGATCTCACCATCGTCCTGGTCGATGCCCGACACGGCGTGATCGAACAGTCACGCCGCCACGCCTTCATCGCCTCACTGCTACGGATTCCCCACATCGTCGTCGCCATCAACAAGATGGATCTGGTCGACTGGGACCAGGAGGTATTCGAGCGCATCCGCCGCGACTTCACCGACTTCGCGACCAAGCTCGATGTCCCTGATCTCACCTTCATTCCGATGTCGGCGCTTCTCGGCGACAACGTGGTCGACCGAAGCGCCAACATGTCCTGGTACGAGGGTGCCACCTTGTTGCATCACCTGGAAGAAGTCCACATCTCGTCTGATCGCAACATGGTCGATGTGCGCTTCCCGGTGCAGTACGTGATCCGACCCCAGTCGGCCGAGTACCACGACTACCGCGGCTACGCCGGCACCGTTCGCGGCGGCATCATGAAACCGGGCGACGAGGTCGTGGTCCTGCCCTCGGGGTTCACGTCGCGGATCTCGTCGATCGATACTGCCGACGGCCCGGTCGACGAAGCATTCTCCCCCATGGCCGTCACGATTCGCATCGAGGACGACATCGACGTCAGCCGGGGCGACATGCTGTGCCGGCCCAACAATCAACCGATGGTGGGGCAGGATATCGAGGCGATGATCTGCTGGATGTCCGAAGCATCACAACTCAAACCCAATGCCAAGCTGGCTCTCAAGCACACCACCAAATGGGTGCGGACCTTGGTCAAGGAGTTGCACTATCGGCTCGACATCAACTCGTTGCATCGTGACGAAACCGCCACCGAGCTCGGCTTGAACGAGATCGGCCGGGTCAAGTTGCGGACGACGCAGCCGCTGTTCTTCGACGAATACCGTCGCAATCGAAGCACCGGCTCGTTCATCCTCGTCGATGAAGCCACCAACATCACCGTTGGCGCCGGCATGATCATCAGCGCCGGCTGAGCTTCGTGATCACCGAGAACACCCGCTGGCATCCCAGTTCGGTCACGCGCTCGTCCCGCTGGGCTGCAACCGGTGCTCCGGGACTGACGCTCTGGTTCACCGGCTTGTCCGGATCGGGCAAGTCGACGGTCGCCGTCGAAGTCGAGCGTCAACTGATCGAGACGGGTCGGCCCGCCTACTTGTTGGACGGCGACAACCTACGACAGGGCCTCAACGGTGACCTCGGCTTCTCGAACACCGATCGAGACGAGAACGTCCGGCGCGTCGCTCACGTTGCCCGGCTGTTCGCCGACAGCGGCGTGGTGGCGCTGGTTCCCCTGATCAGCCCCTACCGAGCAGCCCGTCAGCTGGCCCGGGATCTCCACGTCGCGGCCGACCTCGGCTTCTACGAGGTCTTCATCGATACACCGCTGGAGATCTGCGAACAACGAGATGTGAAGGGGCTCTATGCCAAAGCTCGGGCCGGCGAGATCACGGGCATGACAGGTATCGATGATCCCTACGAGGAACCAATCGACCCCGAGTTCCGGTTCACGCCCGAGGATGGGACGGCGGCCCAGATCGCTGCGGATCTGATCGCCCGGATCTGACCTCTCCTCACGCCTGGCCGAGGCGGTTCACACAGCACCGCTCTTCGCACTGCACCGCTCTTCGCACAGCACCGCTATTCGCACAGCGTGCCGGCGGGAGTAGGGCCGGGTACGACCCCGATCGTGCTCTGCGTCACGGCCACCGGCGCCGGTGCGACAGGCGCTTCGTCGTCGCCGGCCGGTTCGGTCACGTTGTCGCGAGCAGTCCCCCGAAGTCCCTCGAAATCTGCGCCCGTGACCAGTTGCACGACGTCCAGCGAGGCATCGGCTTCGTAGGCCGGGCCGGCAACGAGGAAAGAGATCAGTCGCCGAGCTGCAGCCTCGGATCCGGGCGGGTAGCGGACAACCGTCCGTTCGGTCGTGGGAGCATTCGCCACGCTGGGCACATTGAAACCGAGCAGGTTGAGGGCCTTGGCCACTTCGGTGGCCTGACCGGCAATGCGACTGCCGTTGAGAACGGCGAAGTCGATTCCCACCGGCGCCGGCTGGCTACCGCCAGGATCGGCCACGATGGATGGGGTCAGACCCCGGTAGATGTCGAAGATCGGTTCGGCAGCACCGGCTTCCAAGCCGAGAACGGCCGCTCCGCTCGAGGTTCGGAAGTCGAAGACCGGCAACGAATGTCCGATGATCTGATCATCGGTCAGGTTGGCGAACGTTCGGGCCAGGCGCACCAAGTCGTCCGGCCCCGTCGTCTGGTCACGTGTCAGGTTGCTGCCGCCGGCATCCAACAACCCATTGATCGTCCCGATGTTCGTGATATCCAACTTCGCGATCGCGGTGGCCGCCAACCGGCGAATGAAGTACTGCTGGCGGGAGTTCCGTCCGAGATCGCCGGTGCCGTCCAAATGCCACGACCCATTCTCGAAGTACTCGAGGTGTCGGCCTCGGGCGAACGCCAGGGCCTGACTCCCGTCGAGGACCTGACAACCCGCACTGGCAACGTCGAGACCCGACGCCGAGTCACGCATCGGACGATCGAACCAGATGGGAACACCGTTCAGTTCATCGACGATCGACTGAAAGCCGGCGAAGTTGATCTCGGCATAGTGGTTGATGTCGATGTTGAAGTTCTGCTCTATCGTCGACAACAGACGTTGGGCCCCGTCCTCGCCGTTGAATGCAGCATTGATCCGGCCGTCGCTACCGTCGGAGTACGTGACGAAGAGATCCCGAGGGATCGACAGCAGATGGATGACCTCCCCTGCCGGGTCGATTCGGGCGACCAGGATCGTGTCAGTGCGCTTCCCGTCCGGCACGCCTTCGCCCAGGATGACGCCGGCGTTGGGATCACTGGCGTCGATGCCGTCACGGCTGTCGCTACCGACCAGTAGCCAGTTGGCCGGCTCCCCTACTTCGGCCTCGCCGACATTGTCACCGAAGTCGAAGGCATCGATGGCATTCCATTTGTCGAGACCCCAGGCCAGGACACTGGCCGAGAGCAACGAGATGACCGTGGCGATCACCCCGGCAGACAGAACCAGACGCTCGACCCAGGTCCGGCGGAGGATCACCCGTCGAGGAATCGTCTGCGAAGAATCAGGGGCGAGTTCATTCATGACCGAGAGCACCGTAGCGCCCCTCTTGCCGGCGATGGCGGCACAGGGCCA
>CALACD010000253.1 GCA_937890445.1 uncultured Acidimicrobiia bacterium
CAAGAAGCGGCTCGGGGCCTGGTCGGGGAACACCATCGACAGTTCGAACAGTGTGGCCAGTGGCAGAACGCGACGACTGGCTCGTTCGACGAGGAACGCAAGGGCAGCAGCGACGACCGCAGCCTGGGCCAGCCATACGACCGTTCCGGTGAGCCCCGAAGGGTGCCAGAGCGCCGGTCCGATCAGTCTCAACGCCAGGTAGCCGACCGCGAGGGGGGCGAGGAAGACCAGCACCCGGATGGTGAGGCCCATGGCTCGAGACGATGACCAGCGCTGTACCTCGTTGGTTGACTCGATTGCGCCTTTGGTGGGGCCTTGTCGACTCATCTCGAACTCCTCCGCCGAAGAGCGGCAGAGTCCAGTATCGGCAGAGGGTCCCCAACCATTGAGCCCAGGTCGGAACGAACGCCAGTGGCGTGAGGTCCGTCCTCAGTCACCCAGCCGAATGGGTTCGAGGACCGAGACGTAGTCGATCAGTCGACTGGCGATCTCGAACGCAGCGTCGGGATCGTCCTCGACATCCTCGATCTCCTCCCAGACTTCACTCAGACGACGCCAGGAGTCGCGTCCATAGAACACATCGAGCTGCGCTGCCGACCCCAGCTCCGCTCTCCAGAGCTCGGCCTGCCGGGCCAGGCGATCGGCGACGGCCTGATTTTTCGCCTCGTCGGGGTGCTCGGCGTGGAAGCCGACCTCGAGCACGACGCCGTCGCCGCCACCCACGTGACGACGGGCCAGCAACTGTGCCTCGTAGTGCTCCCGGGTCGGCGTCTCGGGTCCGAACCAGATCTTGAGGCCGCGCCGATGTGTGCGATAGCGGAGGTCACCCAACCCGTCTGGCGCCATCGACCGCACCAGCTCGGCCGCTTCGGCGAAGAGATGGGCATCGAGGGGATCGGCCATGCGTTGCACGGTAACCGCGGTAGAAAGGCTGACCATGAAGAAGATTCCCAAGGACGACAGGCGAGCGCAGCACATGTCGAGCGACGTCCAGGTCGACCGAGCCGAGCTCGCGGAGTACCTGCGGGGCAAGAATCACTGGATCCTGGCCACCGCCAGATCGGACCGGCGACCCCAGATGAGCATGGTCACAGGAGGCATGGGCGCCGATGGTCGCCTTCTGGTCTCGACGTACCCGTCGCGGGTCAAGGCCAAGAATGCCCACCGTGATGCTCAGGTGTCGGTGTTGGTGATGGGGGAGCAGTTCAACAGCGCCTGGGTGCAGATCGATGGTGACGCGACCGTCGTCGGAGGACCCGATGCGGCCGAGCTCTTCGTCGAGTACTACCGATGCATCTCCGGCGAGCATCCGGACTGGGACGAGTACCGTCAGGCCATGGCCGATCAGGGGAAGTGCATCATCGTGATCGAACCCACCCGATGGAGCCCCGTCAGCAAGGGCGGATTCCCGCCCGAGCTGTTCGAGGACTGACGTCACAACCGGTCGCTGGTGCCCACCATGCGCAACGTCGCCGTCCTGGTGACGGTGGCCCTCTCGACCGCCGCCTCCCAGTCCTTCGGTCGGTTCACCTACGCCGTGCTCCTGACCGACATCCGAGACGAGCTCGGGCTGTCGAACACGCTGGCCGGATCGCTGGGCTCGGCCAACCTGGCTGCCTATCTGGTGGGAACCCTCGTCGTGAGTCTGGTCCTCGGTCGACGAGGTCTGGTGACGGTCGCCCGGTTCGGCCTCGGGGGAGTCGCCGTCGGTCTGGGAGCCCTGGCATGGAGCCCGAACGCCGCAGTGGTGACCGGAGGGTTGTTGCTGACCGGTTTCGCAGCATCCGGGGTCTGGATCACGGCCCCCGCCCTGGCCGCCGCCGAGCTGAGCGCCGAGCGCCGCGGGGTCGCCATCGGGATGGTCGGCGCCGGACTCGGGATCGGCATCATCCTGGCTGCCTGGTTCGACCACCTCGTCTCCTGGCGGGGCGTTTACCGCCTCGAGGCGCTACTCACGGTCGTCACCCTCGTCCTGCTGGTCAGCCTGGTGGGATCGCTGCCGGTGTCGACGACGCCCACCTCGGGTCTGGCGACCATTCGCGGGATCCCTGGATGGAAACCGTTGTTGGGTCTGTACGGGCTCTTCGCCCTCGGCATGTCGCTGGTGATGACCTTCACGGTGGCCCTGCTCGAGGACGACGCCGGCTATTCGCCGTCCCGGGCAGCCTTTGCCTTCTCGTTGATCGGAGTGGCCACCCTCGCCGGCGGTCCACTCGCCGGGATGGTGGCCGACCGGTACGGGCGCCGCACAGCACTCGGCGTTGCCTTCGCGTTGATGGCCGTTTCGGCGTCGATCATCGCCACTGGCCATCGACCAGGGGCGACGATCGCTGCGTTCGGGTTCGGTCTGGCCTTCACCGCCGTACCGGTCGCGGTCAGCGCCCGGATCGTCGATTTTGCACAGGGCGAGGACTTCGGAGCTGCGTTCGGTGTGGCGACGCTGGCCTTCGGTCTCGGTCTGATGATCGGACCCCAACTGGGTGGTGCACTGTCGGACGCCAGCGGGTCGTTCCGGGCCGCATTCGCGGTGGCCGTCGTGGCGGCGCTGGGTGGTGCCGCGTGCACCCGGGCCGCCACGGAGGTTCCCTCCGGCGCGGGAACCGTCAGCCCGTGACGTCGAGACGGACGACGGTCCCGAAGTAGGTCCGCTCGTCGTCGACATCGACCGAGGAGTCCAGGAGCACGTAGGCCGCGCCGTCCGGGCCCTGGAGCAGCGGCTCGATCCAGCCTCGGTCACCGCCGACGAGCTCGGAGAATTCGAATGCGGCCACCACGGCGCCGCCATCGTCGATGAGGGCCAGCTTGTCGGTGTTGGTGTCGATCATGCAGGTGAACGGTCCGCACGGCGCGACACCGTGCACCCATCCGAACCATCCGGGTGCTCCGATCTCCTCGGTCCCCGCCTGCCAAACCGGCGTTCCTCCCTGATAACGCGACACCGTCACGACCTCGGCAGTGTTCTCGCCACCGACCAGGAGATCGCTACCGTCGAAGCCGACGAACTTGATGTCGAGCAGTTCGGGGAACGCGACCTCGCCCACCTCGTTGCAGATGGTGTCGGTCAGTTCCCACTCCTCGAGGGCTTCCCGGCCGGGGAAGTTGGACAGCACCCGTGTCCCATCATCGGACAACGTCGGGTAGCCCGTCATGGTGCACTCGTAGGAGAAGCCCTCGTTGGTGTCGTACACCATGCTGCCCAGAACACCGCTGGCGACCAGACGACCAGCGGCATTGCCGGACAGGCTGGACAACGAATCGTCGTCGGTCATCACTCCGTCGGTACCCAGACCGGTATCCAGCGTCAGCGAGCAGTCCGGTCCGCCGGTGAAGGCGAAGGCCAGGACGCCGAGTTCGTTGCTGACGAACGCTCGCTCGCCGGCGAAGGCCAGCGATTCGACGCCGCTGGGTCCCGACAGGTCGACACCGTTCACGGTACACACCGACGGGGTGACGGTGATGGGGCCCGCGGTCGCAGGTGTGGCCGTGAGGATCGGACGTAGCGCGGAGAGCCCGTCATCGCCCGAGCTGTCGTCGGTGGCCGTGGCAACTTCGTCGGCGGTGCTGCCGTCGTCCGTGCTGTCATCGGGGCTGTTGTCGTCGCCCGTGTTGTCGTCGGGGCTGCTGTCGTCGGCGGAGATGGCCTCCGACGTCGTCGTGGTTTCGTCGATGGCATCGTCGTCGCTTCCTTCCGACGACGAACCGCCACAGGCGGCGACCAACAGGGTGCACGCGACAAGCAACGAACCGTAACTCTTCTTCATGATGACTCCCTCCAAGGAGACGCCGTATGTGGCGACGCTGGGCGCCACCGTAGCAAAGGAGGTCACCGAATCTACGACTCCGCTCAGCTGATTCTCAGCTGAGGTTGATGTGCGAGGGCCATGATCAGACCAGTCACCGGAAGTCGTTCGGCGAGCCCCTCCCTCCCGACGCGTGCAACGAGAGCCTCCGAGCACAGCGATAGGGTGCGCAACGACGAACGATGGTGGATCGCATGGATCAGTGGGTGGGATATCTGAATCGGGCATCGGGCATCGTGGCCTCGATCCTGATCGTCGCTGCGCTGGGCTGGGGCTTCTTCTTCTCGTCCCGGTCGATGGGCACCCGTTTGCGGCCGGCGTGGTGGCTCGACCTCCACAACTGGCTGGGAGGTACGGGGCTGATCTTCACGGTGATTCACGTCGGGTTGGCGTGGTCCGACACCAACGCCGGCATCGGGCTGCAACAGATCGTCGTCCCGGGGACCAGCACACTGGACCGGTGGGGGATCACCTGGGGCGTGCTGGCGTTCTACTCCATGATCGCCGTCGTCTTCACCACGTGGCCTCGTCGGCTCGGTCACCGCACACTGTGGCGGATCGTCCACCTGACCTCGATCGTCGGGACGGGGCTGGCCTTGCTCCACGCCTACGTGAGTGGCTCCGATGCCACGCACCTGATCTTTCGGGCCGGGCTCCTCGTGCTGGTCGGCTTCGCGACGTACGCCCTGTGGCTACGGATTCTCGGCGTGATGGCGGGGCGCTCGGCAGACACGAAACGCCGACCAGCACGTTCTTCGCCCTGAGCCGCCGGCGAAGTTGAGGCTGAGCCGCCGGCGAAGTTGAGGCTGAGCCGCCGGCGAAGTTGAGGCTGAACCGCCGGCGAAGTCGACGCTGCCGGGCCTGCGTCAGTCGATGCCGTAGAGCCGGGCCGCGTTGTCTCGCAAGATCTTGGTCCGCACCTCTGGTTCGAGATCGGCAATGGCGTCGCGCACCCGCTGATTGCTGGAGGGGTACAGGCACGTCGGGTGCGGAAAGTCGGTCTCGAACATGATGCGGTCGGCGCCGAGATGATCGATGGCCGGTCCCAACGTCCGGCTCTCGAACCAGAAGCACCCGTAGAACTGACGTTGGAAATACTCCGATGGCTTCATCGACAAATGGGCCAGATGCTCGGGTGCGGTCTCACCGCACTGATAGTCGAGTGCGTCGAGGAGGAAGGGAATCCAGCCGATACCGCTCTCGACCGACACGAAGTTCAGGTCGGGATAGCGCTCCGGCACATCGCTGACCAACAAGTTCACCATCCATCGCAGTTGCCCCAGGAAGATGGCAGCCCCACCGAGCGAGATCTTCACGTCGCCCGACCACGTGTCGTACGGGACGCTGCCGGACCAGTTTATGTCGCCCTCGGAAGCGCCGATGTGGAAGTTGATCGGCATCTCGAGCGCCTCGCAGACCTCCCAGAACGGCCGCCATTCCGGTTGGGCGAAGTTCGGCATGCCGGAGTCGTGGGGATTCGAGCACATGACGATGCCGCGGGCGCCGTTGGTCTTCATGCGATCGACTTCTGCCACGCAGGCATCGATGTCCCACCACGGCACCAGGGCCATGGGCAGGATGCGTTGGCCCGATCGGGCCTGCAGATCGCTCATCCAGTCGTTGTAGATCTCGACGCAGGCGATCCGTAGTGCGCGGTCCTCGATCTTGAGGAAGTTCTGATTCCCGAAGCCACCGACGTTCGGATAGACGATGCCGTGACTGATGTTGAACTCGTCCATGATGGTGAGCCGGGCATCGCAGTCGTAGGAGGCAGCGTGCACCATGTCGATGTCGGCCTTGAGGAAGCCGAGGCCTGGCATCTTCTGACCGTCGGGGGCGATGGCGCTGACCGCAGAGTCGCCGGCGAGGGGGATGTCACCGTTCACCACCCACTTCTTTCGTCCGTTGTGATCCTTGACCTGGGGCACGAGGTCGCGGTACTTGGCCGGCGCCAGCGACGTCCACAGATCGTGGGGCTCACTCCAGTGGGTGTCGCTGTCGATGATCGACACGTCGTCGCTGACTCGTACGACCGCGGTGTGGGTGTCCTCATCGGTGGTCGGATCGGTGACGGTCATGGTGGTCCCCCGGGTTCGTGGTGTTGGTGGCGAACGACCGGTCCCGGGTCGTTCGACGAGATGGTCAGAGCCTAATCATCCGGGCGTCGTCGGGGGAAACGAGAGCTAGAAGCCGGTACGCAGGCGCGGGGTCTCCGGCGCCGCCAGCACCCGTTGCTCGGTGGCGCCGAGGTGGTCGATCTCGAGACGGACCACGTCGCCGGGTTGGAGCCATGACGGCTGGTGTCCCTCGGCCGCAGTGTTCCGAAGCTCCAGCAGACAGCCCGTCGGCACCGTTCCCGAGCAGATGGCATCGCCGGGAACGACCCGGGTGCCGCGGGAGGCATAGGCGACCATCTCGCCGAAACTCCAGTTCATCTCGTCCATGGAACCGCGACTGAGGAGTTCGCCGTTGACGTATCCCCGCATCTCGAGACCGAACGAGTTGCCCCGACGATACGGAGCCAATTCGTCTGCGGACACGAAGAGAGGTCCGAGCGTGCTGGCACTGTCCTTGCCCTTGGCCGGACCCAGGTTCAGTGCCTGCTCGTGGCGTTGGACGTCACGAGCGCTCCAGTCGTTGAAGATCATGTAGCCGGCGATGTGGGCTTCGGCCTCGTCGGGATGCAGGTTCGACCCTTCTCGTCCGATGATGGCCGCTACTTCGAGTTCGTAGTCGAAGTTCTGTGCGCCGGGAGAAATGTGTACCGGGTCCCGGGGGCCGACGATCGACGCCGTGTTCGAGAAGTAGAAGGTAGGGATCTGATGCCAGCCCGGGTCGAGTTGGTCATCGGTGACACCCCGCGCGTTCTTGAGGTGCCCGAGAAACGTGAGGAAATCGCGCAACTGGGGCGGCACCAGCGGCGGTCCGAGCTCGGACGTTGCGTAGTCGGTGATGTCGGACGGATCCTCGGTGGCCCGGTGGGCGGCTTCGTGCAGGCGCTGGCCGTCGTCGCCGAGCAGATCGATCAGGCGAGTGCCGGACTCGAGCAGGTGGACGCTCCCGTCCAGTACCAGTCCTGCGGTCTCTGCACCGTTGCTTCGTACCATCACCCACTGCATGTACGCGTCTCCCTGATATCGCCGACACGACGTGTCGATCCGTTGGCCCAGCCATCGTCCCCGAGCTTGCCACAATGCGGTCGCGGTCGAGCTCTCGCCGATCGAGACGAGTGGACATCGGGCGCGGATCCGAGGATGCTCGGGGGTGACCAGGGAGTCGACCAGGGAGTACAGACCATGCACAAGGCACGACCGACGACGCCGCGTTTGGAGCCGATTCCGGCCGTGGCTCGCAAAGCCACTGAACGAATGAAGGATTCCCCGGTCAATGCCGTCAACGTCGTTGCGACGATGGCGCACAACCGGACACTCAGCAGGTCGTTCTCGGCCTTTGCCCAGGGCGTGTTGTTCGAGGGCGGGTTGCCGCGTCGGATCGTCGAATTGGTGGTGCTACGGATGGGGTGGAATTGCCAATCGGTGTACGAGTTCGGCCAACACACCCTGTTCGGTCGCGACGTCGGCCTGACCGATGCCGAGATCTTCTGTGTCACCCGGCCATTGGATCAGCACGCATGGGCCCCCGAGGAACAGGCGGCCCTGCAGTTGGTGGACGACCTCTATGACGACGACTGCGTGGGTACGGCGGCGTGGAACGCAGCAACCGATCACTTCGACGAGTCCGAGATGGTGCATCTGTTGTTGGCTGCCGGCTGTTATCGAGCCGTCAGCGGCTTCTTGAACTCGGCCGGCGTGCAACGCGACGAGGGGGTTCCGGATTGGCCGCTACCGCCCGGACGATCGTGAGAGCCGACGCTCAGCCGGCTCGGGCGGTGAGTACGGCGCCGGCGACCTCGCCCAGCAGACCGAGCCGGCCGGGGATGTGGCCATTGGCGGCGAGACTCAGGCCGAAGCCGTCGATGCCGGTGGTCGCCAACGACGTCAGCTGCTCACCGACGGCGTCAGGATCGCCGATGATCAGGTTGGCTCGATTCGCTTCGATGGCCTCGTCGGACCAGCCCTTGGCCTGACCCATCACGCGAACGTCGGCGACCGCTTCTTCCATGGTGGGGGCGATACAGCACGACAGCGTCAAGGTGACGGCGATCTCCGATCGATCTCGGTCGAGCCGGGCGCAGTGCTCGGCCAGGATGTCGAGCTTGCGGCTGACGTCGGAGGTGGTTCGCACCCCGACCAGGTTCGACTCGTCGGCGTATTGGGCCACCATCCGCAGCGTCTTCTTCTCACCGCTCCCGCCGATCATGATGGGAATGCGGTGCAACGGCACCGGTGAGTTCACCGCGTCATTGGTCCGATAGTGGGTGCCGGAAGAGGTCACGGTCTCGCCCCGCAGCATCGGGATGATGATCTGCAGCGCCTCCTCGAGCTTGGCGAATCGGTCGGTGAACGTGCCGAACTCGAACCCGAGGGCGTCATGTTCGAGCTGATACCAGCCGGCCCCGATCCCCAGGGTGGCG
>CALACD010000254.1 GCA_937890445.1 uncultured Acidimicrobiia bacterium
CGTGGGGAACGATGTCGGGACCCCGGTCCTGTCCACGCCAGATCCCGTGAGAGACCCAGCGGCCCAGAGCCCGTGCCGCCTCTTCGGGAAAGCCGAACACCGACACGCTCGACATCGGTCGGATGCCGGTCAAACCGGTGGCGACCATGGGCTTGTCGAGACGTTCGTCGACCCGCTGCAGCAGAGCCACGATGTCGACGATGGGCAGCGTCGGGGTGGGAACCAGAGCCAGGAACACGACGTCGACGTCGGTCGACCCGGCGGCTTCCAGGACGAGACGCTCGACAGCCTCGATCGCGGCTTCGGGTCCCATGGTCAGGTTGTCCGTGTCGCTCACCAGGACCGACTCGTCGGTGAGGAAGCCACCACCCGTCGCAATGGTGGGAACCGTCGGTGTCAACCCTGCAGCCCTGCAGGCCGACGACGCCAATCGAGCCACCGACGAAGAGTTGCTGATGACGACGACCCGATCTCCGTCCGGGACCGGTTGGCGGACGGCAAGCCCGACCTGGTCGGCGAGTTCCGCCACCTGATCGACCAGGATCACGCCTGATTGCCGGAGGAGCTCGCGCAACTCCTCGTCGTGGGGGGCCACGGCCACGATCGGTTTGTGCTGGGACACGACTCGGGCCATGCGAGTGAACTTGGGCACGTTCCCGAGGTTGTCGAGATACAGCGCCACGACCGTGGTCCGGGCATCCTCGGACCAATAGCTCAGCAGATCGTTCACCGAGACGTCGGCACGGTTCCCCACCGCCGCGAAGGTGCTGATTCCAATACCCGATCCGGCGAAGTGTGACAGCAAGGCACCACCGAGCGGCCCCGACTGTGAGAGGAGCCCAACGGATCCGGGCAGGATCGACACCGGCAGGAACAGAATCTGGAGTCCCGAGTCGGGACTGGTGTTGGCGATGCCGAACGCGTTGGGTCCGACGAGACGAACCCCGTTGCCCCGGGCCAACGCAACCAGCTCACGTTCTCGCACGGTTCCGTCGAGCCCGGTCTCACTGAAGCCGGCCGAGATGATCACCAGGCCACCGACGCCCAGCTGGATGCACTGTTGCACGACGTCGAACACCGCAGTCGCGGGAACGGCGATGACCGCGAGATCCACCCGCTCCCCGATCGATGCCACGTCAGGCACGGTCGGCCGACCGGCGATGACCGATGCCGACGGGTGCACCACATGGAGCTCGCCGGCGAAGGGCGAAGCCAAGAGGTTCCTCAACAGCTGATGACCAACGCTGTCGGGCCGGCGTCCGGCCCCGATCACGACCACCGATGTTGCCTCCAGAATCCGGGCGACGGATCTGGCCTCGGCTACTCGGGCGCGCTCCTCGATGGCGGCCGAGGTCTCCTCGGTGATGTCGATGCCGAGCGTCACGGCAATGGCACCGTCCTCGAACGCCGTGGACACTGCGAAACCGGCCCGCCGGAACACACGCAACATCCCGTAGTTCTCGGACAAGACCGTGGCAACGAACCCATCGAGTTGTCGGCGTCGTCCCGCAGAGGCCAGGTACTCGAGCATGAGGGTCGCCAGCCCGCGCCCGTGGTGCGCATCGTCGACGAAGAACGCTACTTCGGCGACGTTGCTCTCCTTCAGCGTCTCGTAGCGGGCAACCGCCACGATCTGATCACCGAGCAGAGCCACGAACGCCATGCGCCGCTGGTAGTCGATGTTGGTGAAGTAGTCGAGCTCCTGCTCCGACAGCTGCGGACGATGGCGGAAGAATCGGAAGTAGATGGACTCGGGAGACTGGCGATTGTGGAACTGGGCCAGACGGTCTCGATCATCGGATCGAATCGGGCGGATTCGAACGGTTGCACCATCAGCCAGGGCAGCGTCGGTCTCCCAGTCTTCGGGATAGTGGCCGGACGCCGTGGGTTCCATCGGTTCATCGTACGGAGCCGTCCGGTCTCAGCAGGTGGCAACCGGGACTCAGCAGGTGGCAAACAGTGTGACGACCGACCCCGCCGCGGTCCGAAAGCCCTCGGGTAGCGACTGGGCAGTGACGACATCACAGTTCTCGAAGGACCGAACAACGGCCACCCGTAATCCAAGAGCTACCAGCGTGGCCCGGGCGGTGGACACCTTCTCGCCCACGACGGAAGGGACCTCGATCTCGACCTCGACTTCTTCCAGCGTGGTCGAGCTCTCGGTCGTCGTTGTCTCGGTCGTGGAGGGCGTCGTGCTGGGCGCCGTGGTCGGCGTCGTCGTGGTGGTCGGGCGCGTCGTGGTGGTCGGGCGCGTCGTGGTCGTGATCTGCGTCGTCGTGGTGGTCGGACGCGTCGTCGTGCTCGGCCTCGTGGTGGTGGTCGAGGTCTGCGTCGTGGTCGTGATCTGCCTCGTGGTCGTGGTCGGGCGCGTGGTCGCGGTGGTCAACTGCGTCGTCGTGATCGGGCGCGCCGTCGTAGGGACCACCGAGGACGACGAGGTCGAGATCGATGACGAGGTGGAAGTCGCACCGTCGGAGCGACTGTCGACGCGCTCCTCGGTCGCAGCCAGCACCGTCGGTACGGGTCCCTGGGTCGTCGACGAAGCATCCTGAGCCGTGGCCGGAAGAGATTGGCCGGATCCGACCAGGGTGAAGTCTCCGCCACCCCCGGGCCGCAAGGCAGTCACGACCAACGAGGTCACGAGTGTCAACGCAAGAAGGCCTCCGACGAAGAGCGCCGGATGGCGGTCCTGGATCAGATAGCCGATCCTGATTCGGAGACGTCGCAACGGATAGGTCCGCATGAATCATCAACCTATTCGACCCAGGCGGTGGCCAATCGGGGCAATCCCCGTGAAATCCCCGAGATGCCTAGGTCAAGTTTCCCAGGTCACCGCCCTACGAGCCGGTGTCAGACGCAACGCCATTGCACCAGCGTGTACGGGACCTCGGCATCATCATGGTCTTCGAAGACGGCTTCGACCTCGGAACCGATGATGACGTCCTGCAACGGGTCGCCGATCATGTTGCCCAGCATGCGAAGGTTGTCGGCCTGGGGGAACTCGACGAGCACCACGAGGTAGGGGCCCTGGTCGGTCAACGCCGGATGCACAGGGTGGTAGGGGCGCTCCCAGCTGTAGATCCGACCGGTTCCTTCGATCGCGACCCAGGAGAGGTCGAACGAATGACAGCCGTGACACATCCACTCCGGACCCCACTGATGCTGACCGCAGTCATCACACCGCTGCACCCGCAGTTCGTGTTGTCGGGTGCCTTCCCAGTAGGGGGCGTCGAGCCCATCGGGTGCAGGAACCGGGGCCGGGAGCCCCTTTGCAAGATAGGACATCAGCCCAACGCCTCCTCGGTGCCATAGATGGCAGTACTGACGACTTCGACCATGGGACCGGCGTTGGCCAGCGAGACCTTGGCCCCGGCAACCGGGTTGGGCGAGTCCCCTCGGATCTGACGAATAGCCTCGATCTGGAGCCCGAGTCCGTGCATGTAGCACTCGGCGAGGTTCCCGCCGCTGGTGTTCAGCGGAAGCGACCCGGTAGGTGCCACCAGATTGTCGAAGGTGAGCACCTCGTTCGCATTCTCGTAGGTACACAATCCATGCTCGATCAGACTCATCACGACGCCGCCCGTGAAGTTCTCGTAGGACTGCACCACATCGACGTCCGCCGGTCCGACACCGGCCTGAGCATAGAGGTGAGGAACCACGGTCTTGAAGCTCGAGGTGACGTAGTCGGTCTGGTTGTGAACCCCAGCGCCAGAACGATGGCCCCCGCCCTGCTGAACGGCCAACGGGTACACGGGGCGGTCGGTCACGTCCCGGGCCCGCTCCGCCGACATCACGATCACGGCCGCCGCACCGTCGTTCTCGAGACACACGTCGTAGAGCCGGAACGGCTCGACGATCCAGCGGGAAGCGTCATAGGTCTCGGCGTCCAATGGCCTTCCCTGCATGACGGCCCGCGGGTTGTTCTGGGCGTGGTGATACGCAGCCATGGAGATGGCTCGCAGGGTCGATCGGTCGATGTCGTGGTCGTGCATCAGTCGGGTCGTCCGCATGGCGTAGGTCTGCGCCGGCGACATGACACCGTAGGGAACCGTGTAGGCCCCCTGCCCGCTGATGGTGGCTCGTCGGGGTCCGGCTCCGAAGCGGCCGAACTGGCCCTGGGCCAGCCCTCGGAACGCAACCACACAGTCGGCGTACCCGGCGGTCACTGCTGCGGCCGCGTTGCCGATCGCGGCCGCCGCGCCCCCACCGCCGGAGCCCCATTGCATGTTCGAGAATCGAAGCTCGGGACTCCCGAGCGCGTTGGCGAGCCGGGCCGGGAGATTCCGATCGTTGCTGTACGAACAGAAGCCGTCGATCGATTTCGCGTCGATACCGGCGTCGGCCGCTGCGGCCAGGATCGCCCTCAGCACCAACGTGAATTCAGGCTCGGGCGATTGGGCACGCTTGTAGTAGGTGCTCTCCCCGACGCCGACGACGGCGACCTTGCCCTTGATGGTCAGCTCACTCATGCCTGCAGCTTCGTCGTTCAACCTGGGCAGGTCCAACCCGCAGCCGACTACGTTTCTGCTCCATGGCTCCCATCGACTCGCCTCGCCGTCGTTTCCGTCAGGCTCTCGACGGGTCGAAACCGGTGTTCGCGCCCCTGTGCCTCGACCCTCTGAACGCCCGGCTCATCGAACGGGCCGGCCTCGAAGCCGGC
>CALACD010000255.1 GCA_937890445.1 uncultured Acidimicrobiia bacterium
CAGCGATGCCCTCCGGCACCACACATCAGATGTCACCTCCCCGCGCGGCAGTCCCCTCCGACCTACGACAGAGGTTGAATTGCCCCTTCAGGTCGGGGCTCGCTTCGACCGATGCATGTGACATGTACGCACGTCGATCCCTCACTGCCATTGCTCTCGCCGCGTCGCTGACAGGTGCCTTGTTCGCCTCTCCGGCTTCGGCCAGCGGGGGCAGTGAGGACGGCGAGCCCGTGCTGTTGAACTACGAGACGGCTGCCGTGACGGCCGGAACCACGACCTGGATCAACCTCGGTTGGGTCGCCCAGGGAAACCTCGACAACTTCAAGGTCACCGCGTCGGCCAACCGTGGCGCCAAGATCACCTACTCCGAGACAACGGGTGACCACGCAGGACCCATGAACGGCTACCAGCTCCTGGACAACGAGACCGACTTCACCGCACTCCTGATCACCGTCCCGGATCGGGACAACATCTCCGACATCAAGATCGAACTGAAGGCCACGTGGACGACAGACGAAGGCGAGACCGAGAAGGAGTCGTTCAAGATCACCGTGCCGGTGGCCCAGCATTCCGGTGACGACTGGACCCTCGTCGCCAACAGCGGCTCGCCGAACGGAGCGGATGAGGCCTACCCCGGTTGGGTCGAGATGTCGGTCATGGGTCTCGCCCCTGCGAGCGAGGTCGTGCGGTTCACCCTCACCGATGACGGTGGCGTCGTCCCCCATCTCCCCCAGGAGACCTGGACCGGTCCCGACCACGATGACCTGATCGAACTGGGCGAGACCGACATCCTGCGCTTCTACATCGAACCCGGATCGATCGAGTCGGGCGAGCATGTCGTGACCTTCCTGGCCACGTGGTCGAGCAAGGGTGAGGCCAAGCAGTCGGTGGTCCCCTTCACCGTGATCATTCCCTGATCGCTCGACGAGGTCAGTGGGCCTTCGACCCGATGATTCCGTCCGCCTCGAGCTGATCGATCCGGGCGTCGTCGTAGCCCAGCAAGTCTCGCAACACCGCCTCGTTGTCCTGGCCCAGGGCATGGGTGACGAGATCGGGTTCGGGTGGAGCATCCGAGAACTTCAACGGAAACCCCGGCACGTCGATCGGACCGGTCAGCGGATCCTCGACGGTCCGCACCGCCCGACGCTCGATGAAGAACGGATGCTGGGCCGCGTCCGTCGGATCGAGGACCGGCCCGCACGGCACCCGCGAAGCTTCCAGCTTGGCCAACACGTCGGCGTCACAGCCGAAGCTCTGCATCCAGTCCTCGATCTCCGCGGTCAGGGCGTCGCGGTGCTCGATCCGCGGGAGCGGCTCGGCGAAACGAGGATCCTCGCCGAAGTCCGGTCGATGCATGGCATCCCACAGACCGGCAATCTGCATCTGGGTGCACAGGATGACGATCCAACCCTCGGGCCCCTTGAACACGCCGGCCGGCGACAACGGGCCATAGTGGCGCCCGCCACGGATCGCCTCGTAGGTGGGATCCATGGACGCGGCGTGAACGGCCGTTTCCTGCATGTGGAAGAGCGCCTCGACCATCGACACGTCGAGATGGGTTCCGCGTCCCGTGCGATCCCGGCGATACAGGGCATAGCCGAGGCCGGCGAAGGCGTGGAAACCAGCATTGTTGTCCCCCAGGGCGATGCCGGTGAAGGTGGGGGGACCATCGGGGTCGCCGGTCATGTGCATCAGACCCGAATAGGCCTGAGCGATGAAGTCGAACGCCGGCTTGTGGGTCAGCGGGCCGGTCTGACCGAACCCCGAGATGGACGCCATGATGAGGCGCGGATTGATGGCCGAGAGCTCGGCGTAGCTCATGCCCCGCCGCTCCATCACGCCCTGGCTGTAGTTCTCGACGACGACGTCGACATGAGGGATGAGTTCCTTGACCAGGGCCACCCCCTCGGGCCGGGTGAGATCGACGCACAAGCTTCGCTTGCCTCGGTTCTGTTGCACGAAACCGCCGGAACGCTTGTTCTTCCGAGGGACCCCGCTGCGCTGCGGGTCCCCATAGGGAAGCATCTCGACCTTGATGACGTCGGCCCCCATCTCGGTCAGCAGACGGGTGCAGGCCGGACCGGCCAGGTACTGGGTGAAGTCCAGCACCGTGACGCCCTCCAGATAGGGCAGGTTCTCGCTCACCAGATCGCTCTCTCCTTCCGGGTCGCTCACCAGATCGCTCTCTCCTTCCGGGTCGCTCACCAGATCGCTCCGTTCATCCGCAGGTCGAGGATCGCGTCGTCGTCGAGACCCAAGCCATGCAACACCTCGTCGGTGTGTTGGCCGTAGTCGGCCACCCCTCCCCGCACACCTCGGAACCCGTCGACCTCGAACACCGTCGGGGGCCCGACGAAACCGTCGTCGAAGGTCACCAGATACTCGTTGGCCTTGATGTTGTCATCGTCGACCAGGTCTTCCAGCCGATTCACCGGCGAGACCCAGGCTCCCGAGTCCCGCAGCGCTGCCCACCAATGTCGGGCCGTGTTCTGTCTCAGGTGGGCCGAGAAGATGGGGCGGAACTCGTCCCGGTTCTTCATCACCGGGACGAACGCCTCGAACCGGGGATCGTCCAGGAGGTGATCGAGGCCGATGGAACGAGCGATGGCCGGCCACTGATGCTCTTGCAGCGCAGCAATGGCGAGCCAACCGTCACTCGTCTCGTAGACGGTGAACAGTGGGTTGGACGTCGTGAGCGGATCGAAACGTTCGGCCTTCTGACCGGTGTTGGCCACGATGCCGACGGCCTGGAGCTGCATCCACAACAGCGCTTGCGTTTGTGACGTCCCGACGACACAGCCCTTGCCGGTGAGCGACCGTTTGACCAGACCGGCCAACACCCCCGAGGCCATGAACGTACCGGTCAAGATGTCGCTCATCGAACCCGGCGGGTAGTTCGGTTGCTCGCTCGGAGCCGTGGAATCCATGAAACCGGCATACGCCATGCCCACGGTGTCCTGACACATGTCGTTGGCCAACGGGCCCGTCAACCCGAACCCGGCACCCCGACAAAAGACCAGATTGGGATTGACGGCCAGCAAACTCTCCGGATCGGCACCGAAACGCTTCAGGCCGGACTCGCGCAGATTGGTGATGAAGACGTCGGCCTCTTCGATCAACCGATGAAAGGCCGGTCGGCCGGCCTCGGAGGCGATGTCGAGTACCAACGACTTCTTGTTCCGGTTCAGCGACGCGTACATCCAGTCCCGTCCCCGCTGGTCGAGGACGACACCGAACGCACTGTGGAAACTTCGCATCACATCGGCTTGACCGACCTGTTCGATCTTCACCACCTCGGCACCCAGACTGGCCAACGCCAGGCCGGCCACCGGGCCCTGCACGTACATCGAGAGCTCGACGACCTTGATACCCGCGAGCGGAGCATCGTCGAGTGATCCCGTCACTGATCCATCAGAGTCCATCCGCTCAGCCTCGCGCCTCAACCTCTGCCGTGTCGAAGCAGCTTTCCTGGAGTGGCCTGGGTGCACACTCCGTCGTCGAACGTCACCTCACCGTTCACGATGATCTTGTCGTAGCCCTTGGCCCGCTGGACCCGACGCCACTCACCGCCCGGCAGGTCGTATTCCACCCCGCCGATCCAAGGCGGATCGATGGCCAGCTCTTCCATGTCGTAGACCAGCACGTCGGCCGCTTTGCCCTCTTCCAAGGTGCCCCGATCACGGAATCCGGCCGCATGGGCCGGCAGGTTCGACAACCGGTAGTGGGCCTCTTCCAGGGTGACCACGCCCTCGTCGCGCACCAGCCAGGTCAGGAAGTCGGTGGTGTACGCACCACCGGTGAAGAACTTGGTGTGGGCTCCTCCATCGGATACGCCCGGGATCGCATAGGGCGAATCGTTCATCATCTCGGCCATGAACTCGGCATTCGACCCCTTGTCCGGTCCGAGGAATTCGACGTTGAGATCGCCCCGCAACGACAGATCCAGCATCACTTCGATCGGATGCTTGCCCTCGTCTGCGGCGATGTCCCCCACCGACTTGCCGACATAGGTCTGCAGATCGGCCTGACGATTGACACCTTGGATGACGAGACTCTTCGGGTTCCCACCCACACCGGCCTGGATGACCTGGAGACGACGATCGGCTTCCTCTGCCTCATCGACCAGTGCTTGGCGCAACTCGGGATCGGCCATCTTTGCCATCTTCTCCTCCTTGGTGCCGACCGTGACCGCCCGCCAAGCCGGTGACGCGTCGTAGAGGTTCCAGTGCTCGAGTGTGAAGGCGAACCCGGCCCGGCCGGTACCGCACTGGGCATAGATCGGCAGCCCCTGACTGCGACACTTGTCGATCCACCGCAGCGGACGGCGATGGACTTCGGGGTCCTGGCGGGCCGGCGCCACCACGTTGTGGAGAATGGGGCGCTTGGCCACCCGGGCCAAGGTTTCGAGGAATGCGAGATCCTTGCGAATGTCCCCGGTCCCTTGCGTGATCTGGATGAACCCCTCGTCCCGCTCGGCCAGCACCTCGGCCAGGGCCAGGATGTCGACGTCGTGCATGATGTCGGTGACCATGGGCGACCCGTCGTAGTCGGCCTGCACCGAGTCGGGTCCGAGCCGCTGGATCGAGAAGCCGCACAATCCGGCATCCATGCCCTCGTGCAGCAATCGCTGCATCTCCTTGCGTTCGCCGTCACTGGCCACCAGACCGGCCTTGGCCTTCTCGAGGCCCATCACATAGGTCATGAGCGATGCCGTCGGCATGTACTGGATGACGTTCACGCCCTTGTCCTGACGATCCAGACTGTCGAGGTACTCGGGGATCGTCTCCCAATCCCACGCCATGCCCTGCTTCATCGACTCGTACGGAATGGCCTCGGTTCGAGTCATGGTGAGCATCGACCGATCCCGGAAGTCGGGCTTGACCGGCGCGAAGCCGAACCCGCAATTGCCGAGCACCACGCTGGTCACCCCGTGGTAGCCCGAGATCGTGCACCATGGGTCCCAGCGGATCTGGGCGTCATAGTGGGTGTGGAGATCGACGAAGCCAGGGGCCACGATCTTTCCCGTTGCGTCGATGACGGTCTCGGCCACACCATCGGCCCGACCCCCGAGCCGGGCGATGCGGCCGTCCTTGATCCAGACGTCGCCTCGATAGCGCGGCACCCTCGTTCCATCGACGATGGTGCCGCCGGTGATGTGGAGGTCGTAGTCAGACATGCTTGTCCCCTTTGTGGTCTGTCACCTGTGTTGTTGGTCCCGACATCACGCTACCCATCTGGCAGAAGTTCGTCAGGTCCAGCAGAATCCGGGACAGGAACCGAACCTGGACGTTCCGTGACCGAGGAGATGTTCGATGGAAGTAGTAGCGAGCGGACTGCAGTTTCCGGAAGGACCGATCGCCATGCCCGATGGCAGCGTGATCCTGGTCGAGATCGCACGGGGCACGATCAGTCGAGTCCAGCCCGATGGCTCCGTCGAGGTGGTTTGTGAGACCGGCGGCGGCCCCAACGGCATCGCCTTCGGGCCCGACGGCCGACTCTATGTGTGCAACAACGGCGGCTTCCCGACCTTCGTCGATGGCAAGGGTCGGACCCGCATCGGCGAAGGCCCCGACAGCGAGGTCGAGCTCGGCTACATCCAGGCCGTGGACATCGCCACCGGCCGAGCGGAGACCCTCTACACCGAGGTCGACGGCCGTCACCTGTCGGCTCCGAACGACATCGTCTTCGACGCGGCCGGAGGCTTCTGGTTCACCGACCACGGCAAGACCTGGGAACGGCAGCGAGATCATGGTGGGATCTACTACGCCAAGCCCGACGGCTCGTTCATCGAAGAGGTGATCTATCCGGTCGAAGGACCGAACGGCATCGGGCTGTCGACCGACGATTCGCGTCTGTTCGTGGCCGAGACCCACACCGGCCGTGTGCGCTACTGGGACATTGCATCGCCCGGCAAGCTCACGTCGCCCTATGGCAAGGGAACCCGGGGCGAACTGCTGGCCGGTCTCGAGGGCGAACAGTTGCTCGACTCCCTCGCCATCGACTCCGAGAACCACGTGTGCGTGGCCACGATCCGCAACGGCGGCATCACCGACGTCGCCCCCGACGGATCCACGATCCATGTGCCCACCGGAGACGTGATCACCACCAACATCTGTTTCGGTGGCGATGACCTGACGACGGCCTACATCACCGGTTCGCTCGAGGGCACCCTGTTGCGGACCACGTGGCCCCGCCCGGGACACAAGCTCCATTTCTCTCCAGAGTGACCTACCGACCCCTCAGCAAGCGTCTTCGGGGAGCGAAGCGTCTTCGGGGAGCATGAGCGATCGACACGCCTCCGCCAGACCGGCACGGTCGAGCCAGAACCACGCCCACTTTCCGCGCTGCTCCCGTTCGATGATGCCGGCCCGGGTGAGAATCGACAGGTGGTGACTGATCGTCGGCTGTGACCGGCCGAGCAGGTCGGGAAGATCGCAGGCGCAGACCTCGCCTCTCTGCGCGATGAGATTGAGCAGTACACCGAGCAGATCGCCGCGGAGAAGCGGACC
>CALACD010000256.1 GCA_937890445.1 uncultured Acidimicrobiia bacterium
ACACGTCGACGGCCGCGATCTGACAACCGACGCCGGGTCGGTCGAAGTAGCCGCTATCGATGGTGCAGCGCGATGAGGGCCATGGCCGGAACAACCGACGACATCGGAGAACCGTTCAGCGCTGTGGCAGGTATCGAGGCGCAGGGGCTGTCATCGGGCTACGGATCTCAGGCAGTGATTCACGACGTCAACCTGGTCGTCGAGCCAGGAGAGGTCGTGGCACTTCTGGGCGCCAACGGGGCAGGCAAGACCACGACGCTCCTCACGTTGGCGGGCGAGCTCTCGGCCATGGGCGGTCAGGTGCTCCTTGGCGGAGCGGCGACGAAGGCTCCGCTTCATATCCGTGCCAGGAGGGGGCTCACCTTCGTCACCGAAGAGAAATCGATCTTCAAGGGGATGTCCGCTCGCGACAACCTCCGGGTCGGTGGTGTCGATACCGCGACCGCGCTCGAACTCTTCCCCGAACTGGAACCTCGGCTCGACATCCGCGGCGGTCTGCTGTCCGGCGGCGAGCAGCAAATGCTTACCCTGGCCCGAGCGCTCGGTCGCAACCCACAAGTGTTGCTCGCCGATGAGCTCTCGATGGGTTTGGCGCCGATCATCGTCCAGCGGCTCCTGGAAGCAGTGCGCGACGCAGCGAAGAAGCAGGGCACTGCGGTGCTCCTCGTCGAACAACACGTGCGCAAGGCTCTCGGATATGCCGATCGTGCCTACGTCATGCGGCGCGGCCGTATCGAGATCGAGGGAACAGCTTCTGACCTTGCCGGTCGCATCGATGAGATCGAGAGCAGCTATCTCTCGACAAGCGAGGTACCCGCGCCTGAAGCCGAGGTCTAGAACTGGCGAATCATCGCCGAGCAAGCCGCGGAGTCAACAACGGAGCAGGACGCGAACAGACTGCCGAGCCGTGGTCAGGGGAGAGTTCCGGCGTGGGCCATGGCCAAGCGAACGAGGCGATCATGGCCCGAGGTCATCTCCGAGATGACCTCGTCCGACACCGCCTCGGCCGGGGTGACCCAGGTGATCTCCAGCGACGACTGGCTCGGCTCACAGATGCCTTCGATCGGCACCAGGAACACGAGGCTGACGGCGTGCTGCCGGGGGTCGTAGTAGCCGGTCTTGGTCGGATCGGGAAAGTACTCGGCCACCGTGAACGGGGCCGGACTGGGCGGGATCTTGGGCAATGCAAGCGAACCGAGGTCCTTCTCCAGATGTCGGACCAGGGCGTCTCGGACACGCTCGCCCCACAGGACACGGCCACCGACGATGGCACGACTGATCGTGCCATCGGGCATCGCCCGCAACAGCAGTCCGACGTGGGTGACGTTCCCTGCCTCGTCGATGCGAACCGGCACGGCGTCGACGTACACGATCGGAAGTCGGCCCCGCACCGTTTCGATCTCTTCATCGGACAGCCAGCCGTATTCGGTATCGAGTTGCTCTGACATCGTGGCGGTACCGCAGTTCCTTCTCGGTCGTTTCTCTCGTTGTCACTTGTTCGGTGCGACGTCACCTGCTCGGTGCGACGGCCCGGGGGACCGGTGCCTTGACGATTTCCCGATTTCGGTGACCCGTCGATGATTGTGCCACGAACGAGCGGTGTTTGGTGTCGACGCTCGTTGCCAGCCAAGATGCCATCATGACTGACGAGTACTTCGACAAGCACCCCGGGCTCCTCTTCGAGCGTCACGACAATGGCGTCCTGAAGATCACCCTCAACCGACCCGAGGTCTTCAACGCCACCGATGGTCCACTCCACTACAGCCTGAGCAGGGTGTGGGACGACATTCACGACGACACCGATACCCGGGCCGTCGTGGTCACTGGATCGGGAGATGCCTTCTCGGCCGGTGGCGACCTGGGATGGATCTCTCAGATGGCCGGCGACTACAGCGTCATCCGCAACGTCATGAAGGAAGCCGGCGACATCGTCTACAAGATGATGAACTGCGAGAAGATCATCATCTCGGCCATCAATGGTGTCGCCGTCGGCGCCGGACTGGCCGTCGCCCTCATGGCCGACATCAGCATCATCGACGAGGCGGCCCGATTCACCGACGGCCACCTGCGTCTGGGTGTCGGCGCCGGCGACCACGCCAACATCCTGTGGCCGCTGGCCTGTGGCATGCCGAAGGCCAAGTACTACCTGCTCACCGCCGACTTCATCGACGGCAAGACGGCCGACGAGATCGGGCTGGTATCGATGTCGGTGCCGGGCGACCAGCTGATGGAGCAGGCCATGAAGGTGGCCAACCAGATCGCCACCGGCCCCCAGGACGCGGTGCGCTGGACGAAGCGTTCGCTCAATCTGTGGATGCAACAGGCCGCGCCCGCCTTCGATGCCAGCCTCGCGTTCGAGATGCTCTCGTTCCTCGGACCCGACGCGGCCGAAGGTGTCGCTGCCCTCCAGGAGAAGCGACGGCCGTCGTTCCCCGGGTCGGACTGATCCCATGAGGACATCGATTCAGATCGGCAACGCCTACTACGACGGTGCCCCGTGGGCCGACACCGTGGCCTTCACCCGGGCCGCCGATGGATTCGGTGTCGACTTCGCCTGGTCGGCCGAGGCGTGGGGTATGGAGACCGTGGCCCCACTCGGGTACCTGGCGGCGGTGACCGAGCGGATCAAACTCGGCACCGGGATCATGCAGATCAGCGCTCGGGTGCCGGCCATGACGGCCATGACGGCGCTGTCCATGGCCCTCATCTCCGACGGCCGTTTCTGCCT
>CALACD010000257.1 GCA_937890445.1 uncultured Acidimicrobiia bacterium
TGCCGCTGGTCTGCCCGGTCCCGATGGCCACCCGTTCGTACATCAACATGGCAGTTGCCAGTCGCCAGCCGTCGTTCAGGTCGCCGATCTGCCAGTCCCGGGGGACGCGCAGATCAGTGAAGAACACCTCGTTGAAGTGGGTGCCGCCGTCGATCTGGTTGATGGGTCGGATCTCCACCGCCGGGTCCTTCATGTCCACGATGAACATGGTGATGCCCCGATGCTTGGGCTGCTCGGGGTCGGTGCGGGCGATGAGGATGCCGTAGTCGCACTGGTGAGCAAGTGTCGTCCACACCTTCTGCCCGTTGATCGTCCACTCGTCGCCGTCGAGGACGGCCCGAGTCTGCAGGCTGGCCACGTCGGAGCCGGCACCGGGCTCGGAGAACATCTGGCACCAGAGGTGTTCGGCGCTGATCATCTTGGACAGGAACATCCGGCGCTGTTCGTCGGTCCCGTACTCGGCCATCATCGGCATGCACATGCCGTGGCTGATCGTGAGCTGGCCGGTCATGTCCGGTGACTTGGCGTATTCCTCCCGCCAGATCCGCTCGTGGGACTTGGTCAGCCCGAGGCCGCCGAACTCGACCGGGTAGGTGATCCCGGCCAACCCGGCCTCGGCCACCTTGGCCTGGAACGCTCGGGCCTGGGCGACGGCCTGATCGCTGCGCGGGTCGTCGCCGACGATGTCCAACCCGGTGGCGTGCTCGGCGAGGAAGGCCCGGCAACGGTGGCGGAACGCCTCGGCCTCGGCCTCGGTCTCGGCAAGGGTGTCGTGCTCGGTCATGAGCGAACGGTAGCTAGCGGGCCGGGGTGAAGCGAGCCGGCAGATGCTTGATGCCGTGGATGAAGGCGGCCTGGAGGAGATCGGGCTCGGCCGTGGCGTGGATGTCGGGGAGCCGCTCGAACAGTTCGCGGAACATCACCGTGATCTCGCGCCGCGCCAGATGTGCACCCAGGCAGAAGTGTGGCCCTGGGCCCCCGAACCCCACGTGGGGATTCGGGTCGCGGCGGACATCGAAGCGCAGGGGGTCGGTGAACACCGACTCGTCACGATTGGCGGCCAGGTAGTTCATGAGGATCTTGTCCCCGGCAGCGACCGGTTGGTTGCCGATGACGGTGTCCTCGGTGACCGTTCGCCGCATGTAGGTGACAGGACTCGCCAGCCGCACGATCTCCTCCACCGCCGTGGGTGCGATGCCCTCGAAGTCCTCGGCCCAGACTGCTCGCTGCTCGGGGTGGTCGGTCAAGTGCTTGAGGCCCCAGCTGGTGGCGTTGCGGGTGGTCTCGTTGCCGGCCACGACCAGCAGGATGAAGAAGCTGGCCAGATCGGCGTCGGTCAGTCGATCATCGGCGAGTTCGGCGTTGACCAGCAGTGTCGTCAGATCCTCACCGTTCCCGCCGGCCTTGGACGCCGCCACCTGCTTCATCAGCTCTGCCAGCTCGCTTCCTGCGGTCAGGATGGCGGTGACGATGTCGCCCAGCTCCGGGACGTACTCGGGGTCGCCGGCTCCCAGGATGACGTTGGATCGCTCGAAGACGAACTGGAGCTCGGAGTCGGGGATGCCCATGAGATCGCACACGATCTTGAGGGGCAGTAGCGCGGCGACGTCGGTGACGAAGTCGACCTCGCCCCGCTCGGCGATGTCGTCCACGATCGAAGCCGCCACCAGCTGCACCGAGTCCTCGAGCCGCTTGAGCATGCGGGGGGTGAAGCCGGCCGACACGATGCGCCGCAGCCGGGCGTGGCGTGGGTCGTCCATCGAGATCATCGATCCGAAGAACTCCAGGAACTCCGGCGGCTGATCGGTCACCGTGATCCCGCGGGCCGAGCTGAAGAGTTGCGGATTCTTCGAGACCTGAAGGATGTCGGCGTGGCGGGTCAACACCCAGGCCCCCGGGCCTCGGGTCAGTGGGATCTCGGGCGGAATCTCGGGCTCGGAGAAGAACGTTGGTCCGGCGGCCCGCATCGTGGCAAGGTCCTGATCGATCTCGGCCGCCGGTCGGACCCAGAAGGTGTTGTGGATCGGGTTGGGCTCGATGGTCTCAGCGGCTCGCCCGGTAGGGGCTTCGGACTCGGGCATGACGTCACCGTAGAGCAGCGGAAGAGCCGATGGGAGCCAGTCCCGGAGGAGATCTTTCGCTGAATCGGACGTCGAGCGAAATTCGGCCTACGATCCTGACAAACGTCCGCAACATTCGGGAGCAATACATGTCAGGTCAGGGCTCGATCCTCGGCAACTCCGTTCTTCGGCGAGAAGATCCAACGTTGTTGACCGGTAGCGAGAAGTACTACGACGACATGGAGATCGACAATCTTCACGTCGTCCACTTCGTTCGGTCACCTTTCGCCCACGCCAACCTCGGAGCGATCGACACCAGTGCCGCCGAAGCCGTCGATGGCGTCGTCGCCGTATACACCGCTGCCAACCTCGAGATGGCTCCGTTCTTGGGTTTCGCCGCCTTCCCGCCGTTTCTGGCTCGACCGCCGCTCGCGGTTGGCAAGGTGCGTTTCGTCGGTGACATCGTCGCTGCCGTGGTGGCCACGAGCAAGGAAGCGGCTGCCGATGCCGCCGAGCTCGTGGATGTCGACTACGACCCGCTGCCCTCGGTGACCGATCCTGAGGAGGCCATGGCCGAGGGTGCCCCGGTGCTCTTCGACGACCTCGGCGGCAACGTGGTCTTCCCGACCTCGATGGGCGATGGAACCGCGCTCGAGGGCGCCGACCACGTCGCCGAGTGTCGAATCGTCAGCCAGCGTCTGGCCGGTGTTCCCATGGAGCCCAACGGCTGTATCGCCATCCCCGAGGGTGAGCACATGACCTTGTGGGCGTCGAGCCAGAACCCGATCGCAGTGCGTGAGGCCATCAGCGGCCAGCTCGGCATCGATGCTGCCGACCTTCGCGTCGTTGCCCCCGCAGTCGGCGGTGGTTTCGGCCCCAAGGCCGGCGTCTACGTCGAGTACCTGATGGCCATCACCATGGCCAAGGCCCTGGGTGTCCCCGTCAAGTGGACCGAAGAGCGCAGCGAGAACCTGGTCTCCCTGGTGCACGGCCGAGCCATGGTGCTCTACGCCAAGCTCGGACTGAAGAGCGATGGAACCATCGTCGGTCTCGACGCCAACGTGGTCGCCGACGCCGGCGCCTACCCGGCAATCGGCACGATCCTCACCACCCTGACCCAGCAGATGAGCCAGGGCGTGTACAACATTCCCAAGATCGACTTCAACGCCACGTCGTGCGTGACCAACACCACGACCACGGGCGCCTACCGTGGTGCCGGTCGTCCCGAAGCCACTCAGATGCTGGAGCGGGTGCTGGACGTCGCTGCTGACGAACTCGGCATCGATCCCGCCGAGATTCGGCGCAAGAATTTCCTCCAGCCCGACCAATTCCCGCTGACCACGCTGGGTGGCGCCAACTACGACTCGGGTGAGTACGAGAAGGCACTCGACGCAGTCCTGGAGGCTGCCGGTTACCAGGACCTGCTGGCCGAGCAGGCTGCTCGTCGGGCCAGTGGCGATGCCAAGCAGTTGGGAATCGGTGTGTCGTCCTATGTGGAGGTCACCGCCCCGATCGGCCTGCACGTCGAGTACGGCAAAGTCGAGATCAACGATGACGGAACGGTCACCGGTCGAGTCGGCACCAGCGCCCACGGTCAGGGCCATATCACGGCCTTCTCGATGATCATCAGCGACATGCTCGGGGTTCCGTTCGATGACATCACCATCCTGCAGTCGGACACCGACGAGATTCCCCGCGGTGCCGGCACGATGGGTTCACGTTCACTGCAGACCGCCGGTTCGGCGATGCACGTTGCCAGCGAGACCGTGTTGGAACGGGGCAAGAAGTTGGCTGCCAACATGCTCGAGGCGGCCGAGGGGGACATCGTCGTCGGCCAGGGTGGCACCACAGCGAAAGGCTCCGGTCACC
>CALACD010000258.1 GCA_937890445.1 uncultured Acidimicrobiia bacterium
CTACACGCCCTACCACCTGTGCCATTTCGAAGTGCCGCTCTCGGTGGCTCGCGCCGTGTTGCTGTCCGACGCCGTCCTGCAACCGGACGGGGGTCCCTCGGTCGACGTGATCACCATGGCCAAGGTCGATCTGCGAGCAGGCACCACACTCGACGGCCTCGGGGGCTATCACACCTACGGCGAAGCCGAGAGCCACCGCATCGTGCGATCGGAGGGGCTGCTGCCGATGGGGTTGGCCGAAGGGTGCACCCTGGTGCGAGATGTTCCCGTCGACACGGTCATCTCGTGGGATGACGTCGACGTCCCCCCGGGGCGGGTCGCGGATCGCCTGCGGGCCGAGCAGGACGCTCGTTGGAGCGGGGAATCGTTGCGCCACCATCCCCCCTCTGCTTCGACAAGCAAGTAGTTTGAGCGGAAACACCCAATCGGGAGAAATCGCCGGATCGAGCGACTACGACCTCGGTGAGGCGGAAGTCGGGACAACCCCGAAGACGACACTGGAGCAGAAGCAATGACCAATCCGACCAACATCAAGGCCAAGGGGATGCTGGCGGCGGGCGCCTTCCTCGGATCGCTGCTCGTGCTGGGTTCACCAGTATCTGCGCAGACGTGCGACTACCCCGAGACCGACTGCGCCGCTGAGGTCGAGGTCAAGGCCATCGAGCTCGAACCGACCGCCCCGGCCACGCCGGCCGTCGTCCCGGTCGCCGCTTCACCCGCAGCGCCGGCTGCCGCTCCCGCCGTTGCGGCCAAGCAGCAATTGCCCGTCACCGGTGGCGACGCCGGACTCGTTGCCGGAGTCGGTGCGCTCATGGTCGCTGGCGGCGTCGTGCTCGTCCGTCGATCACGAGCCCTTCCGGCTGACTGATCGAGACCATCGGGTGCTGACGTCGTATCACGCGCAGCACCGAAGCTGATTCGTACGCCGTGGTAGCACCGACTCGCCCGGCTCACGAGGCCAATGAACGAAGGACGAATGGCGGCCCGCTCGACGGTGCCGCCATTCGCCGCTTTCGTCCGTCGCAATGGACGTTCCGACGCTGGTTGATCGTCACCTCGATCGCCTGGCTCCTGGTGTGCGGCTACCTGGTGTTCGACGCCCAGTACCGGGCTCGTAGGGCGGCCGACGATCTCGAGGTCATCGCACAGCTCGACGACATGTCGACCATCGATCTGGACTCGCTGGTCGACACCCTGGAACGGAGCAACGACGACTTCGGGCAAGCCCGCGCCAACCTGAGTTCACCCGTGCTGGCGCCGCTCAAGATCGTGCCCGTCCTCGGTCGTCAACTCCGCTCGGCCGAACGCCTCGTCGCCGTTTCGTCCGACATCACCCAGCGCCTGCTACCCGTCGCCGACCTGGCTCAACAGGGGCGGGACAGCTCCAACGATCGAGTCGCGCTGTTGCTGCAGATGAGCGCCCAGTTGGCGAACCTCAACGACGCGATCGCCGATCCGGACTTCGGCCCGACAACGGGACTGGTGGGACCCTTGGCCGACGGCCGGGACCGACTGGTCGCCCGAACAGCCGAGCTGGCCGACATGACCCGTTCGGCCGAGACCTCGACCGCCGGTCTGGCCGCCGTGATGTCCGACGGCACCTATCTGCTGTTGGGCGGCAACAACGCCGAAATGCGACTGGGGGCCGGGATGGTGCTGTCGATCGGTGAGATCGACTTCGACCGAGGCGAGGTCGACATGCCAGGATTCACCCCGGCAGACAACCTCGCTCCGCTTCCGGCCAGTCCACTCGTCGACGCCGATGTGGGCGACCGATGGGGGTTCCTCAACCCGTCCGACGACTTCCGGAAACTGAACTACTCGGGCCGATTCGCCGACTACGTGGCTCCCCAAGCGCTGGCCATGTGGGAGCAGCTCACCGGTCGCCGACTCGACGGCGTGATCTACCTCGACGCCTTCGCCTTCCGAGGTGTGCTGGAAGCGGTCGGTCCCGTCGAACTCGACGGACGCACCATCGACAGCGACAACGTCGTGACCTTCCTGCTGCAGGATCAGTACAACAGCGGCTCCGGCAGTGGCGAAACCCCTGACGGAGCGGTCGTGGATGCCCGCCGTGACGCCCTCAGCCGTTTGGCGACCGTTGCCTCAGAACGGATCGGTCAAGGCGACTGGGATCCGCTCGGCCTGATCCAGGCCATGGGCCCCGTCGTCGAGGGTGGACATCTGCTGGGATTCGCCACTGACCCGGTCGAGAACCAGCTGTGGGAAGACCTCGACATGACCGGTCGGCTGACCGGCAACGAGACCGGCGTCTACCTCCTCAACAACGGGGCCAGCAAGCTGGACCCCTACCTCGAGATCGAGGTCGATGTCCGGGTCGAGCCCGCCACCGCAGGCCGACGAATCGTCCTGAACACCACGATCACCAACAACGCGACCGCCGATCTCGACTCCTACGTGCTCGGTCCCTGGAACTTCCTCGACCTGGCCCAGGCCGGCACCTACATCGGGCGGGTCGCCCTCTATGCCCCAGGCACGGCGACGGACGTCGTCATCGAAGGCCACGAGCTCGACGTGCTCGGGCCCGATGGTCCCGTCGTCGTCGGAGCCACCGCACCGATCGCCATCGAACCGGGCGAAGTCCTCGAGCTCCAGGTCTCCTATGTCCTGCCCGATGACGTCGACACCATCAACGTCCTGCCGTCGGGCCGTTTCCCCGCCATCCGTTACTCGGCGGGCGACCAAAACTTCTCCGACGTCGCCGTCACGGAGATCTCACCGTGAGCGCTCCGGTCCCCAGTGCCATGACGTCGACGCGCTACCTTTTCCCGGTGTCGGCTGTTCCCTCGTCTATCGAAGCGGCGCCGGTGGCGACATGAGCAAGATCCTGTTCGTGTGTACCGCCAACATCTGTCGGTCACCGGCCGCCGAGGCCATCGCTCGCACCCGCTACGGCGCAGGCAACCACTTGTTCAGCTCGGCCGGCTTCTTGTTCGAGGGACGAGAGGCGACCCCGGAGATGATCAAGACCCTCGGACGCATCGACGTCGATGCCAGCAGCCACCGCAGCAGGATCATCACCGAGGAGACCGGCCTCGAAGCCGATCTGATCCTGACCATGGAGTCCCGACACCTTCAGGATCTGGCTGTCATGTCCGAGGCGCTCTTCGTTCGCACCATCCCGCTGGCCGAAGCGGCCGAGCTTCTCTCGGGGCGTTGGATGTCGACCGAGGAGTTCCGGGCCGGGCTGACCGGTCGCTCGCCCCAGCGCTACCTCGACACCACCTGGGACGTCGATGACCCCTACAAACGGTCTCGACGTCGCTATCGAAAGGCGGTCGAAGAGATCTCGTCGTTGGTCGACTCGGTGGTTCGAGCGCTCGAAACGTGACGCATCGCTCACGTTGAGTGCTTCGGCCGCGGGCAAATCACCC
>CALACD010000259.1 GCA_937890445.1 uncultured Acidimicrobiia bacterium
TGGTACCGGCGCGACGGTGACGAGGCCGTGGGCCGGGTCCGCGTGGGACGGTGCTTCGAGGGGCCGCCGACCCGCGTCCACGGCGGCGTGTTGTGCGCCATCTTCGACGAGGTCATGGGTTCGGTCTTTCGTGCCACCGGCACGGCATCAGCGTTCACGGGAGAACTGACCGTGCGCTTCGAGGCGCCCGCTCCGCTGGACACCGATCTGGAATTCCGGGCCCGGCTGGTGAGCAGTGAGGGGCGACGACGCATGCTCGAAGCCGAGGGCACCGGGCCTGATGGGCGCTTTGCGTCGGCATCCGCCGTCTTCATCGAGATGAAACCCGAACACTTCGTCACCCCCGAGGCGCGGGCCGACCAGGATCGCCGGGGATGACGTCGAGCCGTGTTCAAGGGCCTTCCAGCCGTGTTCACGGGCCTTCCAGCCGTGTTCAAGGGCCTTCCAGCCCTCAGGTCTCGACGCCGAACTCCAGACCGGCCGACACCCCGGCCGCGATGTCGCCCATGGCCGAGAAGTGCACACCGAGATCGGCAACCTGATCGAGGAAGTCCTCGAGGGCGAGCAGCCGATGCCCCCGACCGATCACCTGGGGATGGAAGACGAACGTGGCGACGCCCCCCTCGACGTCGCGGACCATCCACTCCACGTCGCCCAGGAAGTTGGCGAACATGTCCTCGGGTCGGGCCAGGCCGGGCATGATCATGCGGCGGAAGGCGACGAACTCCAGGTAGGGGTAGTCGTCGTTGGTCCAGGACCACGGCAACTCGATCAGCGGGGATTCGGGGCCCCAGCGGGCGGCGGCCTCGGCGGGCAGTTCATCGCCGACCCGGACCCGGTAGGGCTGGTAGTCGTGGCCCATCAGCGACGAGTCGTAGACGACTCCGTGTTCGAGCAGGAGTTCGATCGTCTGGTTGGTGATGTCACCAGCCGGTGCTCGATAGCCGGTCGGCGCGGCACCGATCAGCTCCTCGACCAGCTCGAGCGATCGCCCCATGGCTGCCCGTTCCTCCGATTCGGTCTGGAGGGCGTTCATCTCGTGGGCGTAGCCGTGCAGTCCGACCTCGCAGCCGGCATCGACCACCATCTTGCAGACATCCGGATAGGTCTCGATGGTGTGACCGGGGATGAAGAAGGTGGCCGGCACCCCACGATCGGCCAACGTGCGCAGAATGCGTGGCACCGCCACGGCCCCGAACTCTCCACGCGAAACAGGGGCCGCGGTGGTCATCTTGCGCATCATCCACAGCGAGGGTCCGTCGAAGTCGAACGACAGACATGCGTGACCCCGAGGATTGACCGCTGCTGGTGAGGTGGGTTGGTACGACATCCGCCAACGTTAGCTCGCCGGCCCGTCTGCGCTACCGTCGATGCCATGGCCAATGATCACGGGCACCTACCGAAAGCCGAGCTGTCGTCGCTCTCCGACGATCTCGTACGACGCCGAGAGATCTGGTTCGAGAAGGCCTACGAGGACGACAATCTGTTTCTCACCTTGGCGAGACAACCCGAGGTGCTCAAGCTGTTCCTGGACTGGACCGGGTTCCTCTACACCGACAAGTCGTCGCTCGACCCTCGCACCATGGAGTTGTGCCGGATTCGTCTGGCCCACCGCAACGAATGCGTGCATTGAAGCATCGCTCGCTCATCGGTCTTGGTGAGCAATGGCATGCACGATCAGATGGTTCAGGCCGCGCTCGGCGATCTCGATCTGGCCCTCGACAGTGGGGTGCTCGATGGCCCGACGGTCTCGGCCCTGCGGCTGGCCGATGTCTTGACCAGCGAACGGCCGGCCGTCACCGACGAGTTCCAGGGCGAACTCCGACAGCACTACTCTGACGAACAGATTCTCGAACTGGGCACCGCGCTCTCGATCGCGTCCGGTTGGCAGAAGTTCATCGAGGCCTTCGGCATCCGCCCCGATTCCTGGTCGCCCGACGATCCTGATCCGTCACGTCCTGGTTCGTGACTCCACCTGTCGGGAACGCAGGATCGAGGTTGTGCGTTGACACCGTCGGCCCGGCCTGAGAGCTTGGATACAGTCGCAGAAATCCCGAGCACTTGGAGGGCACCGTGGGACTCATGAGCAAGCTCAAGGGCGAGCTCGTCGACATCATCGAATGGATCGACGACTCCCGTTCAACCCTGGCCTGGCGGTTTCCCCGCTACCAGAACGAGATCAAGAACGGAGCCGAGCTGATCGTCCGGGAGGGTCAGAAGGCCGTCTTCGTGTACCGCGGTTCACTGGCCGACCAGTTCGAGCCCGGCCATTACCAGTTGACGACCGAGAACCTCCCGTTGTTGAGCACCTTGCAGGGCTGGAAACACGGGTTCGACAGTCCGTTCCGCAGTGAGGTGTATTTCATCAATACCCGGCCCGTCACGGACCTCCGTTGGGGCACCCCGTCGCCGATCACGGTGCGCGACCCCGACTTCAAGATGGTGCAGGTCCGAGCCAACGGCATGTGCGTGGTCAAGGTCGACGACCCCGAGATCTTCCTACGGGAGGTGATCGGGACCGACAGCGTGGTCGACATCGCCGAGGTCACCGAACTCCTACGGCGAGTCATCACGCTGGCGTTCAGCGACATGGTGATGGAGACCGGCCTCGGCGCCATCGACCTGCAGGGGCGCCAGGTGGAGTTGAGTGCCAAGCTCCGCGACTTCGTCGCAGAACGCGTCGACGACGAATACGGCTTGGCGATCCCCGACATCACCATGAACATCTCGTTGCCCGAGGAAATCACCCAGGCCATGACGGCCGGAGTTGCCCGCGGTGTGGAGACGTCGGGCTTCATCGACAACGTCGACCTCGACCGGTACGCCAAGGCCCAGGCCGCGGACGCCATGCTCGCCGCGGCCAGCAATGAAGGGGGCAGCCCCATGGGCGACATGATGTCGATGAGCATGGGAATGGCGATGGCCAACCAGATGGCCAACCAGATGGGCGCTGCAGCACCGGCCCAGGCCGCTCCTGCCTCGACCGCCGCGGCACCGCCTCCTCTTCCCGGCGAGGGCGTCGTCTACCACGTCGCCATCAATGGCCAACAGGCCGGGCCATTCACGATCGCGCAGATGCAGGCCGGATTGGCCGCAGGCCAGATGACGCCCACCAGCCAGGTCTGGGCTCCCGGTATGGCGGCGTGGGCGGCGGCCAACACGGTCCCCGGACTGCAGCAACTGTTCATGGCTCCACCTCCGCTCCCGACCAACCCGCCGCCGACCGATCCGCCGCCGATGCCCCAGACGCCACCGGCTCAGAGCTGAAGGCGTCGATCATGGAGGGATCAGACAGCAACTACAACGATCAACAGAACATCGAGACGAGACCCTGTCAGAACTGCGGTGGCTCGCTGCAGTTCGACATCGGCCAGCAGCGCTTGGCATGCCCGAGTTGCGGTCATGCCCAGGACATCGTCCACGCCCCCGATGCCGAGGTGCGCGAACAGAGTTACGCCGCGTTGGGACAACGGTCGGTACAGGGGGTGATGTCCAGCATCGAGGGCGAGAAGGAGATCATCTGCCAGAACTGCGGTGGACACACCACCTTCATCGGCACGATGACCGCCACCGTCTGCCCCTACTGCGCGACACCGATTCAGCGCACCGATATCCACCAGGCACCCGAGCGTCTCGCCGTCGACGGAGTCCTGCCCTTCACGGTGACGGACGCCCAGGCAGAGAAACTCCTACGGGACTGGGTCGACAAGCGTTGGTTCGCTCCGTCGGAGTTCAAGAAGTACAGCAACGCCGGATCCTTCGAGAGCATCTATGCCGCCTACTTCACCTACGACGCCCAGGCCACGACCGGCTACCGGGGCGAGCGAGGCGAGCATCGGACCCGCACCGTCGGAAGTGGCGAGAACCAGCGGACCGAGACCTACACCGAGTGGTATTCGGTGTCCGGGCAGGTGCACAACGCCTTCGACGACGTCACCATCCTGGGGAACACGGGTTTCGATGCCAAGTACGTCGACAAGCTCGAGCCGTGGCCGACCCAGCAGGTCCAGCCGTTCCATCGCGACTATCTGGCCGGGCACCTGTGCCGGACCTATGACCGCGATGTCGAGGACTGCTTCTCCGATGCCCGTTCGTACATGGACGGTGTCATCGACCAGACGATTCGCCGCGACATCGGCGGCAACGAGCAACGGATCCGGTCCAAGAACTCGCAGTGGTCGGGATTGACCTACAAGCATGTGCTGTTGCCGATCTGGTTGCTCACGGTCATCTACCAGGGGCAACCGCTCCAGGTGTTCATGAACGGAACCACGGGCGAGATCCATGGTCAACGGCCTTGGAGCACCCCCAAGATCATCGCGACGGTGCTGGCCGTGGTCGTCCTGATCGTGGCGTTGTTCGTGCTACGGGCAGTCCTGACATGACGGGCTTGGTGCTCGGCCTGCTGGTGGTGGGGGCCGTGGTGGGCATCGGGGCTGCGGTCGCCTTCGTGTTCGGGGCCGCGACCATTGGCCGTAAGGCCAAGCAGGATCTCCGTCTCGTTCCCGGCACCCCGGCCCGCGTTCCCGACCATTGGTTCGGGTCCCACGATCGAGAGGCCGTGCTCTATCGCCGTCTTCTCCAGGCGATCCGCGGCGTCCAAACCGCCGCCGGCGATCAACCGGGCACCAGCGACACCGTGGCGTCGCTCGAGCAGCAGGCTCTGGGGATCGAGGCACAGTTGGTCGGCGTCACCCTCATTGCTCCGACGCTGCGAACCCCCGTCCTCGAACAGTTGGCGGTGACCGTGGCCGACGTGGAGCGGATCTGTTCGGAGGTGGTCGGGCGAGAGGCCGGTTGGAGCCGACCCGAGGTACGCCGCCAACTCGATGATCTGGCCGAGAGGTTGGAGCTGATCGATCGGGCACGCGCCGAGTTGGAGCAGACCGAACCGGGCCTGTAGACCGCAGCCGGTGTGAACCGGCTAGGAGATGATCCCCAGATAGCCGGCGGCCAGCTCCACCCGCCGCTCGACCGAGGTCTTGTACTCGTCGAGGTCGAACTCTTCGTCCTGATCGCCCTGCTGACCGTTGAGATACCGGGCGTAGACCCCCTCGCCGATGCAGGCCAGACGCCAACTGGCGAAGCCTCGGTAGTAGTCCACGTCGGCCAACGAGACCTCCATCTGCTCGGCATAGAGGCCGGCCATCTCCTCCTGTGACAGAAACCCTGCCAGGCTCGTGGTTTCGGCATCCCCCCTGGGATCCTCGTCGTCGGGTCGAAACCAGTAGCCCAGGAGCCCGGCCAGATCGGCCATGGGGTCGCCCAAGGTACAGAGCTCCCAGTCGAGGACGCCGACCACGGGTCCGGTCGGATCCATCATGCAGTTGGAGAGTCGATAGTCACCATGGGCAATCGTGGTTCGTGCATCGGCCGGGAGCCGCGCTCGAATCGTGTCGGCCACCTGATCGATCAGTGGGATGTCGCGCGTCTTGGATTGCTCCCACTGCCCCGACCAACGTTTGACCTGACGTTCGATGTAGCCACTGCGTTTGGCCAGATCGCCCAGACCGACGGCATCGATGTCGACGCGATGCAAGGCGCACAAGGTGTCGATCAGCTCATGACACATCCGGGTCCGCACTTCGGGGGACAGCGACCTACCGACCTCGATGTCGCGGACCACCACCCCGTCGAGTTGGTGCATCACATAGAAGTCGCGGCCGTTGACCGATTCGTCCTGACAGAGTCCGACCATCAGCGGGACCGGCACCGGGCTGTCCTTCAGCGCGGCCATCAGACGATGCTCGCGGGCCATGTCGTGTGCGCTCGGCAACAAGGGACCCAGCGGCGGTCGACGCAACACGAAGCGTCGCCCCGCCGCGTCGCGGACCGTGTAGGTCATGTTCGAACGGCCCCCGGCGATCAGATCGAAGGTGAGCGGCTCGGTGACCTCGGTCCGCTCGGAAAGCCAACGAGTCACGCTCTGTTCATCGATCGGCGGATCAGATTCGGGGCTCATGTGCGCCATACTGCCATCGGAACGAAAGGGGAGACCAATGAGTTCGATACGGCCCGCCGGCGCGGGGCGACGCGTCAGTTGTGGCGCCTACCTCCGATCGACGACCTCACCCCAGGCCGCGCTCGTGATCGGGACCGATCAGGTGGCGCCATCGGACTGGCCCACCGTCGAGGGCATCGATGCCGCCAATGCCCAGTTGGGTCACGCCCTGGGATGGGTGTGCGAGGTGCGCAAGAACGACATCGTCGTGCTCAACCCGCTGGGGGAGGGGACCTTCAAGGCCGACCTGCCCGAGCTCGACGAGGCCTGGCTCCACCAGGTCCGCAGCACCGAGAGTGCGGCCGTCTACATCGTTCCCTACACCTTCGACGCCTACGAGGCCGAGGCTGCGCTGGGCGAAGCCGCGGTCCGATCGCCCCTGGCCGGTGCCAGCGTTCGCACGGCCGTCGCCGCCGGCTTCGGAGCAATGGAGGAGGTCGGTCGCAACGATCCCTGTCCTTGCGGATCCGGCCGTAAGTTCAAAAAATGCCACGGGAGCTGAACATGACAACATCTGATCCAGACTTCGGTCTGTCCACTGCAACAGAGCTGGCCCACGCCATTGCCGCCAAACAGGTGAGCAGTCGAGAGCTACTCGAGCACTATCGGCAACGCATCGAGCGGCTCAACGGCGATATCAACGCCGTCGTCACGTTCGACTGGGACCGGGCTTCGGAGGCGGCCGTCGCCGCTGATGCCCAGACCGCAGCGGGGGCAGTCGTGGGCCCACTCCACGGCCTCCCGATCACCATCAAGGATGCCATCGCGACCGAGGGCATCCGATCCACCGGTGGCGCGACCGAACTCACCGACCACGTTCCGAGCGCCGATGCTCCCGTGGTGGCCGCGCTGCGCGATGCGGGGGCCATCGTGTTCGGAAAGACGAATCTGCCTCGCTGGTCGGGCGATGCCCAGGCCTACAACTCGATCTTCGGCACCACCAACAATCCCTGGGACCTGAGCCGAGGTCCCGGCGGTTCGAGCGGGGGAGCGTCCGCTGCGGTCGCGGCCGGTCTCACCAGCTTCGAGATCGGGACCGACATCGGCGGGTCGGTTCGACTCCCCGCGCATTTCGCCGGGGTCTGTGGACACAAGCCCAGCTTCGGCATCGTCCCCCAACTCGGCTATCTCGATCATCCCACCGGCGGCATCTCCGAGGCCGACGTCAACGTCTTCGGTCCCCTGGCCCGCTCGGTCGACGATCTCGAGGTGGTGCTCGATGTCATTGCCGGTCCAACCGAGCGGCACGCCCCGGCCTGGCATCTCGATCTACCGGCGCCCCGCACCGACGATCCCGGCCAGCTCCGTGTAGCGGCGTGGCTGGATGACGCCACCTGCCCGGTGGCTGCCGACGTCGGCGAACTCCTGGCCTCAGCGGTCGAGGCGCTCGCCGGTGCCGGGGCGACGGTGGCGAGCGCGGCTCGGCCCGATGTCGCTCTGTCCCGCGTGTGGGAGGTCGGTCTTCCGCTGATCTCGGCCGCCACCACCCCAGCCCGCACAGCCGAGGAGTTCGCGCTCCAGGTCGAACAGTCCTCGGATCCCGAACTCGACCCGACGGCCCGAATGCGAGCCTCGGCATCGGCCATCCGCCACCGCGACTGGCTGCTGTTGACCGAGGAGCGCGACGCCGACCGCGCCCGCTGGGACGACTTCTTCGCCGATCACGACGTGCTCCTGTGCCCGGTGGCCGCGACGGTGGCCTTCCCTCACCAACCGACCGGCACGCTGTACTCGCGGACCATCGAGATCGATGGTGTCGAGCGCCCCTACGCCGATCTCATCGCCTGGACGTCGTTCATCGGCTACGTCCATCTGCCTTCGACCGTCGTCCCGGTCGGGGTCACCCCCAGCGGATTGCCGGTCGGCATCCAGGTCGTGGCTCCCTACCTGCACGATCGAAGTGCCCTGTCGGTGGCCCGGTTGTTGGAGACCCTGCTCGGTGGCTATCGGGTCCCGCCGATGGCGCAGCTGGGCGAAACCGGGCCTTCTGGGCTGGACAACGCGTTCTGAGCTAGACAGGAAGCATGCGAGGCAACCCAGTCAAGACCCGATTGGCAAATGGCGAAACGGTGTTCGGCACCATGGTGTTCGAGTTCCTCAGTCCGGGCCTTCCCACGATCCTGACGAACGCCGGCTCGGATTTCGTCTTCTATGACATGGAGCATTCCGGCTTCACCTGGGCCGATGTCAAGATGCAGTTCGCTCTGTGTCGGGCCAACGGGTTGGTTCCCCTGGTCCGTCCGCCCGACAAGACCTACGAGACGACGGCTCGCCTCCTGGACCTCGGGGCCATGGGGCTGCTCTATCAGATGGTCGAGTCGGCAGAGGAAGCCGAACGCCTGGTGTCCTACACCCGCTACCCACCGCTGGGACGGCGTGGTGCGATGTTCGGTGGAGCCCACGACGACTACTCGGCCGAACCCGTACCCGACATCATCGCCGGTGCCCACAGCCGGACGATGGTGTGTGTCCTGATCGAGACGGCGGCCGGACTGGAGAACGTCGAGTCGATCATGGCCGTCGAGGGCGTCGATGTCGCCCATCTCGGGCACGGTGACCTGTCGCTGGCCCTCGATGTCCCCGGTCACTACGATCACCCCGTCATGCTGGCAGGGATCGACAGGATCCTGGCCGCCTGTGCCACCAATCAGAAGCCGGCAGCCTGTCTGGCCGGTTCGATCGAGATCGGTCGGGCATGGTCGGAACAGGGCTTCCGCATGATCTCCTACAGCTACGACATCGGACTCATGACCGAGGCCCTCCGGTCGGGTATCGACGCCATCCGCAGCAGCGTGAACGGAGACCGGACGTGACCGAGCGAACCGGTGTGAACAGTGACCGAGACCCGGGTGTCACCGACGCGCAACGCCAGACCTATGCAACCACGGGCTGGATCGTGGTGGAGGACGTCTTCGATGCCGACGAGGTCGCAGTGCTGGAGCGGGCTGCCCTCGAAGTCGTCGACCGGGACGGCCCGGAGGTGGCGCGCGAATCGGATGGATCGCCCCATGTCAGCTGGGGTATGCATCTGTTCGACGAACGCCTGGCAGCACTGACCCGGCATCCACGACTCGTCGATACTGCCGTGGATCTGCTCGGGAGCGATGTCTACATCCACCAGTCCCGCATCAACCTGAAGCAGACCAACGGATCGATCGTCGAATGGCATCAGGATTTCGGCACCTACCACCGTGTGGATGGCCTACCCGAGCCCCGAGGCATCATGATCGCCGTCTTCCTCGACGACATCAGCGCCATCAATGCACCGTTGCTGGCGGTTCCCGGTTCACAGGCCGAGGGGCTGGTCTCGACGGCCCGGATCGATCCCAGCGTGCCCGACCACGAACACGTCGCCCGTTACCGCTACGACATCACGCCCGACACCATGCGGGATCTCGTCGGCCGTTACGGGCTGGAATCGATCGAAGCTCGGGCCGGGTCGGTGGTGTTCATGGACATGACCGTTGTCCACGGCTCGTCGGTCAACATCTCGCCTCTCCGACGGCTGATCCTGTACGTGAACGTGGCACCGGTGGACAATCGGGGAGAGTCCTATGCTCGGCCCGAGTACTACGCGGCCCGAGACTTCTCGCCCTTGAGAGCCGACGACGATGACTGCGTACGTCGCTTCGCCGCCATCAGCGCCCCGGCAATGCCCGACCCATGAGATCTTCGAAGTTGCCGCGATAGAACTTGTCCTGGATCGCGTCCGGCAGGTGGTGGACCTCGTTGTCGAACCGTCGCAGCGGATGTCGACCGCCCTCGACGTGGGGGTAGTCCGACGAGAACATGCACAGGTCGGGTCCGGCCTGCTCGATGATCCAGCCCGTCGGTTCGGTGGGGTACGGAGTGACCCGGACCTGTCGTCGTAGGTAGTCCGAGGGTCGCATCGTCAACTTCTTCAGTCGTTCCTCGTGTCGCTCGAAGGCCTCGAACGCGGACTCCAGCTGCCGCATGAAACCCGGCAGCCAGACGGCGCCCAACTCGATGACTCCGAACTTGAGGTTAGGGAAGCGTTCGAGCACACCGTCGAAGATGAGCATCGACAGGGCCTGCATCGGTGCCGAGGAGATGGCCATGTAGCTCACGGAACGGAAGTTCTCCCCACCACCGTGAAAGTCGGATTCGGGGGGCAACCCGTTGTTGCGATGCTGGGGCGCCATGACCAGTTCCGGAGTGGCCACATGCATGATGATCGGCACCCCGGCCTCCTGGGCCTGGGCCCAAACAGGATCGAAGGCCAGGTGACTGGTGGCGTGCTCCTTCGGGCATCGATTCGGGATCAGCAATGCCTTGGCCCCCGAGGCCAGGGCAGCCGTCGTTGAGGCTCGTGCCCCGTCGAAGGTCGCCAACGGGATGTAGGCGACCGGCAACAAGCGCACATCGACATCGCAGAACGCGATGTGGGCCTGATTGGCAGCCGACGCCAACTCGTAGGTCAGGGCGTGGTCGTCGCCGTGCTCGAGCTCTTCGAGCATCGTGTTGAACACCGTCGGGAACACCAGCTGACTGGCGAAGCCGAGATGGTCGAGCGCCTGGACCCGGTCCTCGGCGATGAACGAGCCGGTGGCGCGCCAGTTCTTGCGTTGCATCACGTCGGCGGCATCGTCGGCCCGATAGTCGGGATCGCGGTGAAGGGCGCGAGCTCGTTCGATCTCGATCAGCGTCGCGGCCACATCTCCGATGTCGAAGTGCTCGAGCGCGTAGGCCTGAGCCCGGGGGCTGGCGACATCCTCGATCCACTCGGGAGTCTC
>CALACD010000260.1 GCA_937890445.1 uncultured Acidimicrobiia bacterium
GTGTCATGGCGCTCGACCGTGGTGTCGGCGATGGTCATCAGGACGTTTCCTTCATTCGACAGGAGTTTGCTGCCGGTGACGAGGTAGACGTTGCCCTGTGCCGACATGGTGTCGGCTGCGCTGTAGCGCTCGACGGGATCGTTGGCGTTGTAGAGGATGCAATCGATGGCTTGGTTGCCCTCGAGATCGATCATGCGCAGTGTCGCGCCGGCGGGAACCACGTGGGACCAGGGGGCGCGAGCCTCCACGATCTCGTCGTGGAGCACGACTCCGGGGGGAAGGCTCATCGTCCGATCTCCTCTGCTCGGGTGAGGATCCAGTCCTCGGTGTTCTCGAACGCTCGATGGCCTTCGGGTGACGCGGTGCGGATCGGATCGTCGGGAGGTGTGGGCTCGCCACGCCAGGCCGAGACATCGAGAGGTGTGACGGTGTAGGCGTCCCTCGGGTCGAGGACGTGTGGGGTGACGGTCATGGCAACCAGCACGTCGGTCTCGCATCGAAGCACGACGTCCGCTCCGGGTTCGGAGGCGTCTCCGTGCCAGGTGAAGCTGCCGTCGTCGGCGACGATGACCTTCTTGAACAGGTTGACCGATGGGTGGATGTCTCTCCGCTCGAGTCCGACCTTGGTCAGCGCAACGGCGAACAGGTCACGAGCGTTGGGGCACGAGGCATGGACGGAACCGGTGCCGTACTTCTCGACGTTCCAGCGCAGGTTCGACATGGCGTTGAAGGTGTCGTGACCGGCAGCGGAATCCTCGATGATCGACATCAGCACCCGCCCCATGTCCGACAGCAGCAGCTGTCCGGCCGAAAGGTAGGCCTGCCATTGGATCTTGACGGTGTCGGCGACATTCAGTCGTTCGGTCGTCTGATGTGCGTTGAACACCAACAGCTGCACCGAGGTGTCGCCCAGGCGGTCGGTCAACCGGAGCCGTGCGCCGCGGGGAAGCCGGCGCACGGCGTACCCGCCTGCTCCGACCGTCTCCTCCCAGAGCATCTCGCCCGGAGCCACTCCGTCGGGTACCCGGGTCGCGGTCGCAGTCGGAACCGTCTGTTGTACGTCGGCCCGGGTGCCGTCCTGGGCCCGAGCGTGCTCCCGGGCCTCGTGGGTCGTCGCGGTGCTGGTCATGATTCGGTGCTGGGCATGGGGTCGGATCGATCTTTCTAGGATTATTCGAAAGTGCATTCACTATGGGCGTTCGGAAGGGTGGTCGTCAACGCTCGGGGACACTGTTCACACAGCGGTGCGTGCTGTTAACACAGCTGACGCAGATCATGTCGGCCGACCCAGCGAGACGTCGGGTCAGGCCGCTACCTTGCAGGCGTGCCCGGAAAAGTGAACGGAACGACACCGACGCCGGAGCGAGCGGCATCGTCGGCTCGCATGGGCCGGCCCCGGGTCCGCAAGGTCTCCGGGTCGGGCGATGCCCGGCGTGACATCCTGGCCGCTGCTGCTTCGCTGATCTCTCGACAGGGTCTGCGGGCCACGACGCTGGCCCAGATCGCCGATGTCGCCGGCCTGCAGACACCGTCGCTCTACTACTACTTCGCCAACAAGGGCGCGATCCTGTTGGAGTTGGCGGTCGACGCCAATCGGGGACCGTTGACGCTGGTCGACTTGGTGAACGCCAGCGACGAAGCGGCAGACATCCGACTCTGGAGCTTCGTGTGTCTCGACCTCCAAGCTCTCTGTGCCCTGCCGTTCGACATCAACGAGGTGCACCGCTTCGCCAGTGAGGATCCAGCTTCGGACGAGGTCTATCGCCAGGCCAGAGAACGATTGATCGGCGAGGTGGCCTCGATCGTCTCGGCGGGCGTCGCCGAGGGATCGTTTCGACGTGTCCGTGCCCGCATGACGGCCCTGACCCTGTTGGGAAACGACGAGGGTTCCCAGAACTGGATGCGGGTCGATCGGTCGGCCGATCCGGCCGAGGTCGGTGAGTTCCTGGCCGATTTCGCACTGCGAAGTTTGCTGACCGACGCTACGGAGATCGACCGGATTCGTCGTCGTGGCCGAAAACTGGTGGCTCGTCTGGCGTGCGAGCCCTTGACGCCGTTGGCCGGCGCCGGCGAGTTAACAGAGCGTTCTTCCTAACGGACTTAGAATGTAACGATGCCTCCGTAGCGTGCAGCCATCGTCAACTGCTTGGAGAGGCAATCATGATTCGTTCTGAAGACGGTCGGACACCGTTGTTCCGCTTACTCGGATTGGTCACGGCTCTGGCCCTGCTGGCCGCCGCCTGCGGCAGTTCGTCCGATGAGGCGGGCTCCGACGCGGCCGCCGGCAACGACGTAGGAGCCGAAGAAGCGGCCGGGGATGACGGTGCCGGGGATGACGGTGCCGAGGATGACGCCGTGGTCAGCGGGGAGACCATCACCCTGGGCTACAGCGCCTGGCCCGGTTGGTTCCCACTGGCTGTCGCCGAGGAGCAGGGGTTGTTCGCCGAAGCCGGGGTGAATGTCGAACTGGTCTTCTTCGCCGACTATCTCGGTTCGCTCGACGCGATGGCGGCCGGACAGCTCGACGGCAACACCCAGACGTTGAACGACACGATGTTCGGAGTCGCAGCCGGAGACGAACAGGTGATCGTGGTGACCAACGACAACTCGGCCGGCAACGACGCCATCATCTGCGACGAATCCGTGACGTCGATCGAGGATCTCGCTGGGCGCACGGTTGCCGCCGAGGCGGGCGTGGTCGACCACTTCCTGTTGCTCCAGGGTCTGAACTCGGTGGGTCTGACCGAGGCCGACGTGGACTTCCGAGGAGTGCTCACCGATGCCGCGGCTGCTGCGTTCGCTGCCGGCGAGTTCGATTGTGTCGGGGTCTTCGCTCCGTTCACGGTGCAGGCACTGGAGCGACCCGGTTCCAAGGTGCTGTTCAGCTCGGCTGACTTCCCGGGCACGATCTCGGATCACATCGTCGTCACGCCCGAGTTGATCGCCGAGCGACCCGAGGACGTCCAGAAGCTGGTCGACGCCTGGTACCTGACGTTGGAGTGGATCGAGGCCAATCCCGACGAGGCGCTGGCCATCATGTCCGCCGCGGCCGAACTCACGCCCGAGGAGTACGCCGAGTTGGCGGGCGGAACGCGGATCTTCACCGCCGAGGAAGCCCTGGCATCCTTCGGCGACGCCGACGACGTCAGCTCGCTGATGTTCGTTGCCGAACTGATCAACCCGTTCCTCGTCGAATCGGGATTGACCGAGCAGGAAGCCCCGCTCGATGGCCTGTTCGATGGCAGCTTCACCCAGGCTTACGTCGAAGCCGCCGGCTGATGTCGGGACGACGCTGATGGCTGGGCTCCTGGTGGCTGGGCTCCTGGTGGTGGTGTCGAGAGTGGCAGCTTCCTGATGGCAGGCCCGGGCACGCTACTGGCATTGCGATCCGAGCTCGACGCCCGATGGCAGTCGATGCTCGGGGTTGCCGGTGTGCTCGGCCTGTTGGCCGGTTGGCAACTGGTTGCCTGGACCGTTGCCGGAGGCTCGTTCCTGCTGCCGACCCCGGTGCAGACGGTGCGGGCATTGGGGGAGTTGGCTTCGAGCGGTGAACTGTGGTCGGACATGTTGGCCAGCGTGCAGCGGGTCGGCATCGGCTACGGCATCAGTCTGGCCATCGGTATCGTCTTCGGCGTCGCCATCGGGTCGATGGCCGCGGCCGAGGCATTCTTCGAGCCCCAGTTCGGCTTGCTGCGCTACATCCCGGCCAGTGCCCTGACTCCACTCTTCCTGCTCTGGTTGGGCATCGACGAGCCGCCCAAAATTGCCCTGATCGTGGTGGGCACCGTGTTCTACAACATTCTCATGGTGGCCGATGTGGCCCGCTCCGTGCCGACGACTCTGATCAACGCCAGCTACACCCTGGGCGCCAACCGTCGGACGATTCTGCGCCGCGTGGTGTTGCCCCACTCGTGGCCCGGCATCATCGACGTGGCCCGGATCAATCTGGCGGCAGCGTGGTTGATGCTCGTCGTCGCCGAGTTGCTGGCGGCCCAAGAAGGCCTGGCGTTCCGTATCATCCGAGCTCAGCGTTTCCGACAGGTGGATCGAATGTTCGCGCTGCTCCTGGTGTTCGGCGCCATCGGAATCGTGTCCGATGTCGTGCTCCGTGCCGTCAAGAAGTACGGCTTCCCGTGGGCCCGGCCATGAGCACCCCGAAGTTGCGTTGCGTCGGTGTCACCAAGCGGTTCGCCGGCGGGCGGCGATCGCCGGGGGTGCTGGCGCTGGATGGCATCGATCTCGAGGTGCGGCAGAACGAACTGGTGTGCATCGTGGGAGCCTCGGGCTGCGGCAAATCGACTCTGCTCAGCATCATCGGAGGTCTCGAAACGGCAACGTCGGGCATCGTCGAGGTCGACGGTGCATCGGTCACCGGTCCGGGTCCGGACCGGGGGATGGTCTTCCAGGGTTACTCGCTGTTCCCCTGGAAGACCGTCCAAGAGAACGTCCGGTTCGGATTGGAACTGGCGGGGGCGACCACGCAGGAACAGCAGGCTCGCACCGACGAGTTGCTGGCGGTCGTCGGGTTGGCCGACTTCGCCGATTCGCTGCCCCGTGAACTGTCGGGCGGCATGCGCCAACGGGTGGCCATCGCACGGGCCCTGGCACCGGAGCCCGACGTACTGTTGCTGGACGAACCCTTCGGAGCGCTCGATGCCCAGACCAAACGGTCTCTCCAGGAGTTCCTCCTGACGATCTGGCAACGAACGTCGGCCACCATCCTGATGGTGACCCACGACGTGGACGAGGCCATCTATCTGTCGGGCCGGGTCTACGTACTGTCGTCGCGTCCCGGGCGGGTCGCGGAGGAGATCGAGATTCCGTTCGGGTCCAGCCGCGGCACCCACATCAAACGTGATCCTCGTTTCCTGGATCTGCGGGACGACATCGAGGAACACCTGTACACCCAGATGGTCGAGGGGTAGCGACTCGTGCGACGAGCGGGTGCTCGGTTAGCCTTTCGGCTTCCTCGGGGGAGGGGAGCGAGCCGGACGATGGTGGGTCGATGACAGGGCGTCGAAGCTTCGGTGTCGTGGTACTGGCCGTGCTGAGCCTGATGGCGTGCGGGGGTTCGAGTGGGGACGACCGAACCGACCCGGCTCCCGTTGTGTCGACGCGAGCTACCGTTCCACCGCCGGTGCCACGAGTGGACCCGGCCGAGGTCGAGGCCGGCAAGCCCGTCGGCTACGAGATGTGCGCTGGTCTGAGCTCGGATCAGATGGCCGCGGTGCTCACCCCGGTGCTCACCGAATTCCAGCGAGACGGCCTCTCTCCGTCCTACGGGGTGGGCGTGACCCAGGGCTGCATGGAGCGAGTGCTGGAAGGTGCCCGGCCCCGAGAGTGATCGGGGGCCGACCCCGGCTCGCCTAGCTCTTCCGGGTCTGGGTGGCCCCTGCAACCCGTTCGGCGACCGTGGCCACGACTGCGTCGAGCGCGACGTTGATGGTCTCGCCCGAGCGGCGTTCGGTCACCTCGACCTCACCCGAGGCCAAGCCTTTGGGTCCGACCGTGATGCGATACGGAATGCCGACCAGTTCGGCGTCGGCGAACTTGACGCCGGCCCGGGCATCCCGGTCATCGAGCAGGACGTCGACACCGGCCGCCTTCAACTCGGTGTACATCTGTTCGCCGGCGGCCAGGGTGGCCTCGTCGAGGCGCATCAGGGTGATCACACATTCGAACGGTGCGATGCTGACCGGCCAGATGATGCCCTTGTCGTCGTAGTTCGCTTCGACCGCGGCCGCCATGTTCCGGCCGATACCGATGCCGTAGCTCCCCATCACGACCGGTGCTTCCTTGCCATCGGCATCGGACACCATCACCCCGAACTTCTCGGCGTAGACGGTGCCGAGCTTGAAGATGTGGCCGATCTCGATGCATCGCACGATCTCGATCGGCTGACCGCAGTTGACGCAGGCCTCGCCGGCGGAGACCTCGCGCAAGTCGGCCCAGGCCGAAACGGTGATGTCCCGGGCGACATCCACACCCCGTAGATGCCAGTCGTCGGTGTTGGCTCCCGTGGTCATGTTGGTCCGGCCCCGGAGCGCCTCGTCCATGATGATGCGCAGATCGGTGACGCCAACGGCGCCGAGACTGCCCGGTCGGGCCCCGAGAGCGGCCAGCGCCTCCTCGGGCTCGGCCGCCCGCACGGTGATGGCGCCGGTGGCGTCGATCAGTTTCTGGACGTTCAACTGGTGGTCGCCGCGGACCACGGCCAGCACGATCTCGCCGTCCAGCATCATCACCAACGTCTTCAGCTGACGATCGGCGGCGGCGCCGCCCTCGAACTCCTCGAGCGCGGCAATGGTGCGCACCCCGGGCGTTGCGAAACGTTCCGGCGCCGGGGGTGGGGCATCATCGGTCACCGCCGGCAATGCCGATGTGGCCTTCTCGATGTTGGCCGAGTAGCCACAGTTGGCGCAGCGGGCGACGTCGTCCTCGCCGGCGTCGGACGGGGTCATGAACTCGACACTGCTGTTGCCACCCATGGCACCCGAGCTGGCCTCGACCCCGAACGCGGGCACGCCGATGCGTTCGAAGATGCGCCGATAGGCGGCGTCGTGGGCATCGAACTGCCGATCGAGCCCGGCCTGGTCGATGTCGAAGCTGTAGGAGTCCTTCATGTGGAATTCCCGCACCCGGAGCAGTCCCGACTTGGGTCGGGCCTCGTCCCGGAACTTGGTCTGGATGTGGTACCAGAGCTGCGGGAGTTGCTTGTACGAGCTCAGCTCGCTGGCAACGGTGGCGAAGATCTCCTCATGGGTGATGCCGAGTGCCGTGTCCCCTCCCTTGCGATCGACGAGGCGGAACATGATCTCGCCCATCGTGTCCCACCGGCCCGACTGCTTCCAGATCTCGGCCGGATGCATCGTGGGCAGTAGGAACTCCTGGCCGCCGATGGCGTCGATCTCTTCCCGGACGATCTGGGCCACTTTCTGATGGACCCGCCAACCCATCGGCAACATCGAGTAGTGGCCGGCGTGGAGCTGACGGATGAACCCGCCACGGACCAGCAGGGCATGGCTCGGTGCCACCGCATCGTTGGGCGCGTCACGAAGGGTGGGTACGAACAACTGGGACCATCGCATGGGCCTGAGACTACCGATGCGCTGCCGATTGTTCTCCCGATTGCAGCCCGGGCCGGGCTGCGGTCACCGAGACCAGGTTGCCGAACCGGTGCAGTGTGCGGCTGATGGCCTGCTCCCGTACGTAGTGCTGGAGTTCCATACGGCCGTCGCCGGTTGCGGCGGCGTCTGCGAGATGGAGCTGCAGGTGGTTTGCGGTGCGCTGCAACTCGGGCCCGATCGTCTCCCCGAGAATCCGCACCCGTTGGAGGCCGAGGCTCTCGAGTCGGTGGGCGAAGTCGAGCTGGGATTCGTCGCCGTGACTGCTCTCGATCAGGGTGACGCCGCATTGCCGGGCGGCGCGACGGACCAGGTCGATCGACTGCGGCCGGGCACCGGGGCCGATGCGCAAGCCGACCCGATCCAAGGGTCGATATCGGAAGATGTTCGCTTCACAGAACAGAGCGATCGGGTCGTGGTCGATCGAGAAATGCTCGGTCCAGGCTGCGGCGAAGTCGTCGCCACCCGAAGCAGGTTCGGGGGTGGGATGCCATGACCCGAGTTGCATGACGTAGTTCGGGCCGCCGGCCTTGGCCCCCGGGCCGACGGACGAACGCTTCCAACCACCGAAGGGCTGGCGGGCGACGATGGCGCCCGTGATCACTCGATTGACGTAGCCGTTGCCCACCTCGACCTGTCGCGTCCAGTGCTCGATCTCGTTGGGGTCGAGCGAATGGAGGCCTCCGGTCAGTCCGAAGAGGCTCGAGTTCTGCATGGCGATGGCCTCGTCGAGGTCGTCGGCCGCCATGAGCCCCAGGACGGGACCGAAGCATTCGGTGCGGTGGAACCAGCTGCCGGGTGTGACACCCCGTCGGACACCCGGGCTCCACAGCTCTGCCTCTGCATCGAGCAGTCGGGGTTCGACCAGCCAGGATTCTCCGTCCTCGAGTTGGGTGAGTCCCCGATGCAACCGGTCGCTTATGGCCCCGACGATCGGTCCCATCGTGGTTTCGATCCTGGTCGAGGGACCCACCTCGATGCTGCGGACCGCGTCCTGCAACTGGCGGCGGAAGCGTTCCGATGTGGCGACGTCCCCGACGAGGATGGCGAGACTGGCGGCCGAGCACTTCTGGCCGCTGTGCCCGAAGGCCGAACGGACCAGGTCGGCCACCGCCAGATCGAGGTCGGCGTTGGGAGTGATGATCATGGCGTTCTTCCCCGAGGTCTCGGCGAAGAGTCGCAGATCGGGCTTCCAGGATCGGAACAGATCGGCCGTCTCGGCCGCTCCGGTCAGGATGACCGCATCGACCGAGGTGACGAGATGGCGACCGATGTGGTCGTCAGGGGTGCGCACGAACTGCAGGGCCTCGGGGCCGACGCCGGCAGCCCAGCAGGCTTCGGCCACCAGCTCGGCACAGCGAGGGGTCTCGGGCGCCGGTTTGAGGAGGACGCTGTTACCGGCGGCCAGCGCGGCCAACACACCGCCGGCGGGAATCGCCACCGGGAAGTTCCACGGCGGCACGACGGCCACAACGCCGAAGGGTTCGAACCGGTGACCCGGTCGTTCGAGCTCGAGGGACCGGTCGCCGTACCAGCGGGCGAAGTCGATGGCTTCGGCCACCTCGACGTCGGCTTCGGCCAACGTCTTGCCCGCTTCGTGCATCATCGCCGCGATCAGATCGCCTCGCCGGTCGGCCAACGCGTCGCCGACCCGATGCAGCAGCCGCTGCCGTTCGTCCCGGGTCAGGCCCGACATCGTTGCGGCCCCGCTTCGGGCCCGTTCGAGGTGGTGGTCGATCTCGGCGATCGTCACGGTGATGGGCCGGCGAACGCCGCCGGGTTCCGAGGCCAGGATCCGATCGATCCAGGTTCGGTTGGGAGCCAGGGATGGATCGGTCTCGGGCTCGTTGCGGAAGGGCTGGCCGATGCGATACGCCGGTTGCGCCGGCAAGAGGCGATTCTGCGTTCGGCTCGGTCCGTCGGCGATCGCATGACGGTGCGCCAGCGCGGTGCGAAAACGTTCGGCTTGCTCGCGGAACGAGACCGAGCCCGGCGTCATGTCGAACAGGTGGCGCAGGAAGTTGTCGTCGGACGCGTTCTCCTCCAACCGGCGGAAGAGGTAGCTGATGGCGACGTCGAAGTTCTCGGCCCGCACCGCCGGGGTGTACAGGAGCATCCCGCCGGCCGCTGATGGGTTGGTTGCCTCGGCCACGGCGGCGGCCTGGGCCGGCGCCATGCCTTCCAACATCTCGAACTGGACCCGATAGCTCACCCCGCGTGACTGTGCCAACAGGTGCGTCCACGCCACGTCGAACAGGTTGTGGCTCGCCAGCCCCAGTCGCACCCCCGTCAGGTGCTCGGGCGTCAGCAGCCAGTCGAGGCAACGCTTGTAGTTGGCGTCGGTCTGGTGCTTCGTTGCGAAGGGGGCCTGCTCCCATCCGTGCACAGCCGCGTCGACCCGTTCCATGGCCAGGTTGGCTCCCTTGACCAACCGGATCTTGATCTGCCCGCCGCCGTCGTTGTGACGTCGGTTGGCCCACGCCACCAGTTCCTGCAGGGCCGGGAATGCGTCGGGAAGGTAGGCCTGGAGGACGATGCCGGCATCGGCCGACCACAGCTCGGGCTCGGACAGGACCCCGACGAACGCGGCCAGGGTGAGCGAGAGATCGTGGTACTCCTCCATGTCGAAGTTGATGAAGGTCGGAGGTGACGCCGCCAGGGCGTGGCGGACCAGCAACCGCAATCGATCCGACACCCGCTCCAGGCTGTCGGCATGCGCCCAATGGTTCAGTTGGGAAGCAACGGCAGAGATCTTGACCGACACATAATCGACGTCGGGTTGATCGACGACGGCCAGGAGCTCGTCGAGTCGGCGTTGGGCCTCGTGCTCGCCGAGGACGGCTTCGCCCAGGAGGTTGACGTTGAGCTGGTAGCCGCCCTGTCGCTTGGTGGCCAGGTGGGCGGCCAGCTTCGCCGGTTCGGCCGGGCTGACCAGGTGACCCACGATCGATCGCATTCGCCAACGGGCCAACGGAAGGACGATGTCGGGAACGAGGGGCGCCAATCGGGCACCGGCTCGGAGCAAGGTCCGATCCACCACCGACAAGAAGCCCGGGAGCTCCCGTTCGTCGACCACGGACCGGAGTTGGGATGCGGCCACCCGGTTGTCGTCGGGGCGGATGACCCGATCGACGAACTGCATCACGAACTGCACGCTGGCCCGACTGGCGACCACGCCCTCGAGACGGTCCATGGTGAGGCGTTGGGATCGCGACTCGGTCTGCTCGGCCCGGGCCAACCACTGTTCGACCAGGGCTATCGCCTCCTCGGCGATGGCATCGGCGTCGGCGTCGAGAGATGCGGGAGTGGTCACCATGTCACCAGCGTGACGGATCGGATCCTGGACGTCTTGTACGATTCGACCCTCGATGCCGTCGCGATCCGACAAACCCGACCCTGCTGCGCTGTTCGAGTGTCAGCGCGAGCTGATCGCGTTGTTGGACACGCTGACCGAGGTGATCTTCTGTGTGAAGGACACCGAGGGCGTCTATGTCGAGGTCAACGCGGCCTTCGTGCGACGCACCGGAGCGTTCTCGAAGCGGCAGGTCATCGGAAGTCGAGCCACCGACCATTTCGGTCCCGAACTGGCCGAACGCTACGAGGAACAGGACCGGCGGGTGATCGAAACGGGCCGCGCCCTGCGGGACCAGTTGGAACTCATCCAGCAGTCGACGGGCGCCCACGGTTGGTATCTCACGACCAAACTGCCGGTCTTCGACGACGACGGCACCGTGGTCGGGTTGGTGTCGGTCAGTCGTGATCTGAAGACACCCAGTGAGGAGAGTGTCGCGCTCGATGGTCTGCAGACCGTGGTCGATCACGTGCGCGGTCATCTGAGCGAACCGCTGCGGGTCGCCGATCTGGCCGCCATCGCTGGATGCTCACCGGCGCAGCTCGAGCGGAGGATGCGCAAGGTGTTCGGGGTGACGGCCACGCAGTACGTGTTGCGGGTTCGGGTCGAGGCGGCGCGACGGCTGCTCGTCGAGACCGACGAACCGCTGGCAATCATCGCCGGTCGTTGTGGCTTCTACGATCAATCGGCTTTCACCCGACGGTTCGCTCGGCTGACCAATGCCACCCCGGCCCAATTTCGGGCCCGACACCTACGGTGAGAGAACGATCTGCGACACTTGGGACATGATCGAATCCTCCGCTGATCGACGACGTCGTTCCCGCAACGGCGACCGCCTGACCTCGCCTCGGGAACGCCTCACCACGCCCTTGATCCGCATCGACGGCGAGCTCCGGCCCACCACCTGGGACGTGGCCCTGGATCGGGTCGCGTCGGAGTTCGGTGCCATCAAGGCGGTACACGGAGGTACGGCCTTCGCCTTGTTCTCCTGCTCGAAGAGCACCAACGAGATGAACTATGCGGCACAGAAGTTCGCCCGGTTGGCCCTCGATTCGAACAACATCGACTCCTGCAACCGCACTTGACACGCTCCCAGCGTCGTCGGTCTGGCGACAGTGTTCGGAGCCGGCGGTGGCACCTGTTCGTATGAGGAGATCACCGAGACCGATGTGGTGCTCCTGTGGGGGTCGAATGCCCGGGAGGCCCACCCCATCTTCTTCCACCATCTCATGAAGGGACTCGATGCCGGGGCCCGGATGTACGCCGTCGATCCTCGTCGTACTGCATCGTCCAAGTTCGCCGATGTCTGGCTGGGTTTGAACGTCGGCACCGACATCGCGTTGGCCAACGCGGTGGCTCGGCACGTCATTGCCAACGGTTTGGTCCACCAGACCTTCATCGATCGTGCAACCGT
>CALACD010000261.1 GCA_937890445.1 uncultured Acidimicrobiia bacterium
GCGGTGGTGCCGGCGGTTCGGGCTGCGCTGCTGCACACCCGGGCTCAGCGCGTCTTCATCGCCAATGTCGCCAACGATCGGGCCGAGGCCCGCGGCTTCGATCTGCCCGAACACATCGCCACGCTGGCCCAGCACGGGGTGACCGCCGATGTCGTGGTCGCTCACCTCGGCACCTATCGCGCCGACGAAGTCGATGTCGAGGTCCGGGTCGACGACGTGGCCGATGCCGACGGGTGGGGCCATGACGCAGCGAAGCTCGGGTCGGTCCTCGACAGCCTCGTGAAGAAGTAGGGTTCGACAAGTGCCGTCCCCGGAGCCTGTACGGTTCGTGCTGCTGGATCAGTGCCCAAGGCGGGCCGCGTCTGCTCAGATTCGCAATCCAAACGTCGCTCATCAAGAGAAGGAATGAAACAACCATGACGATTCGCGTCGGTATCAATGGCTTCGGTCGGATCGGTCGGAACTTTTTCCGTGCCGCAAAGCAGACGGGGGCGGACATCGATTTCGTTGCCGTCAACGATCTCGGCTCACTCGAGACCATGGCTCATCTGCTCAAGTACGACTCGGTGCTCGGCAAGCTGCCGAACGACATCTCGGCCGTCGAGGGCGGCATCTCCGTCGACGGGGATGTGCTTCGGGTGTTGTCGGAACGCAATCCGGCCGATCTCCCGTGGGGCGATCTGGGCGTCGATGTCGTCATCGAGTCGACCGGCATCTTCACCTCCCGTTCATCGGCTGCCGCTCACCTCGACGGCGGAGCTCCCTTCGTGATCGTGTCCGCGCCCTGCAACGAGGCCGACAACACCTTCGTGGTGGGCGTCAACGACGACACCTTCGATCCGGCGGCGGACAAAGTGGTGTCCAATGCCTCGTGTACCACCAACTGCTTCGTCCCCATGGTGAAGGTGCTCGATGACGCCTTCGGTGTGACGCAGGGTCTGATGACCACCATTCACGCCTACACCGGCGATCAACAACTGGTCGACGGTCCCCACAGCGATCTGCGGCGGGCACGCGGCGCTGCCATCAACATCATTCCGACCTCGACGGGGGCGGCACGGGCCACTGGTCTGGTACTGCAGGCAATGCAGGGCAAGCTCGACGGCACGTCGCTGCGGGTTCCGATCCCGACCGGTTCGATCACCGACTTCACGGCCATCGTCAACGGCGAGCCCAGTGTCGAAGAGGTCAACGCAGCCTTCGCGGCGGCAGCTTCGGCCGGTCGTCTCGCTGGTGTCCTGGAGTACACCGAGGAGCCGATCGTCTCGTCCGACATCGTGACCTCGCCGGCTTCTTGCACCCTGGATGCCGGGCTGACGATGACGCAGGGCACGATGGTCAAGGTGTTCGGTTGGTACGACAACGAGTGGGGATACTCGAACCGCCTGGTCGAGATGTCTCAGATCGTCGGCGCTGCCAACCAGGTCTGATCGTTGGCTGTCTTCGGAGTTCCCGAGCTGGAAGATCTCGGCGATGTTTCGGGTGCGTCAGTGCTCGTTCGTGTCGATTTCAACGTCCCCTTACGAGACGGTGAGATCACCGATGATCTCCGAGTCCGATCCGCCTTGCCGACGTTGAAGTGGCTCCAGGATCAGGGAGCCACGGTGACGGCGGCATCGCACCTGGGTCGCCCCAAGGGCAAGGTCGATCCGGCCTATTCGCTCGATCCGGTCAAGGCGCTGCTGGCAGAACTGGCGCCCGGCGTCGAACTGCTCGACAATCTCCGGTTCGATCCGGGGGAGGAGAGCAACGACCCGGCGTTCGTTGCCCGGTTGGTGGCGGGGTTCGACGCGTACGTCAACGATGCGTTCGGTGCCTCTCACCGGGCCCATGCCTCGATCGTCGGTCCGCCCCAGACCCTGCCGTCGGCCGCCGGCCGGTTGATGGCCAAGGAGGTCGAGGTGTTGCTGGGCGTTCGGAATCGGCCTCGGCGACCGTTCGTGGCGGTGATGGGTGGCGCCAAGGTGTCGGACAAGCTGAGTGTGATCGAGGCGCTGTTGGAGATTGTCGACAGCATCATCGTGGGTGGCGGAATGGCCTTCACGTTCCTGAAGGCGCAGGGACACCCGGTCGGTGATTCGTTGCTGGAAGAGGACATGGTCGACACTTGTGCCCGACTGCTGGCGAGCGGGGCCACCATCCACCTTCCCGAGGACGTCACCGCCATGCGAGGGGGCAAGTTGTTCGATCCGGCCGCCGGGGGAGAGATCCGCCAGGCTGGCGTGAACCTGCCGGAAGGATGGATGGGCCTGGACATTGGTCCGGGAACTGCGGCGGTGTTCACCGACGTGATCCTGGATGCCGGAACAGTGTTGTGGAACGGGCCGATGGGGGTTTTCGAAGACCCCCGTTTCGAAGCCGGAACGAAGGTCGTCGCCCACGCGATTGCCGAGACGAAGGCCTTCACCGTGGTCGGCGGAGGTGATTCGGCTGCTGCAGCCAAACAGTTCGGAATAGATCGAGACGTCGACCATGTGTCGACGGGTGGGGGAGCTTCGCTCGAACTGATCGAGCAGGGCGACCTGCCGGGTCTCGAAGCGCTGCGAGGTGCGCCGAACGCATGAACGAAGCAACCACCGGCCTACTGGCCGGGACGACCAAGGGACAACGATGAGTGACCGCAAGCCGCTGATCAGCGGCAACTGGAAGATGAACCTCAACCATTTCGAGGCGCTGAAACTGGTCCAGGAGTTGAGCTATCAGGTGTCGGTGGACGACGTGGAAGAGGTGGATGTTTCGCTGCACCCTCCCTTCACCGATATCCGAACCGTCCAGACGGTTCTGGAAGCGGATCGGTTGCCGTTCCATCTCGGGGCTCAGCATTGTCACCACGAGGATTCGGGAGCGTTCACTGGCGAGGTGTCGCCGGCCATGCTGGCCAAACTCAATATCAGTTACGTGCTCGCCGGACACTCGGAGCGCCGTGAGATCTTCGGCGAGTCGGATGCGTTGATCAACCTCAAGGTGAAGGCCATCCTGAAGTACGAGATGACACCGATCCTGTGCTGTGGGGAGACCCTCGAGGAACGAGATGCCGGGCAGGCCGAGGCCAAGGTTTCTGGTCAGATCGTTGCCGGCCTGGACGGATTGACCTCGGAGCAGGTGACCAACATGGTGGTTGCCTACGAGCCGATCTGGGCCATCGGCACCGGAATCACGGCATCGGCAGAGGACGCCCAGGGCATGTGCGCCGTGGTCCGCTCGACGATCGCCGAGACGTTCGGCGCTGATGCTGCGGCCGGGATTCGGATCCAGTACGGCGGCTCGGTGAAGCCGAACAACGCCAAGGAGTTGATGTCACAGCCCGACATCGACGGGGCCTTGGTGGGGGGAGCCTGTTTGGAGGCCGACTCGTTCGCTCGGATCATCCAGTACCGGCTGGCCGAGTAGGAGGTGAACGGGTCGCCGACGCGTCGACGACTTTGGCTCTTGGTTCTGGTGGTAGGTGTGGCGGCGGCCTGCACCCGTGTCGATCCTGTTCCGGAGGCAGCTCCGGAGGCATCGGGTGCGACATCGGTCGGCGAGACCGCCAGCGGTTCCACGACGACCGAGGGGGCAACGCAGACCGATCTCGGCGGTTTGTTGAGCATCAGCGAGAACACGTTGGTCTGGGTCCATGATCAGGAACCGACCAGCATGCACTACGACGATCCGGTTCATCGCCTCGCGGTCACGTCGTGGATCCGCCGGACGCTCTTGGAGGGCCTGTACGGCGTGAGTGGGGCGACAGAGTTCTATCCCGAGTTGTTGGCCGACGAGGGGGAGGTGGTCGAGAACGACGACGGCACGGTGACAGTGCTGCTGTCGTTGCGGCCGGACCTTCGTTGGTCGAATGGTGAGCCCCTGACGACAGCGGACGTCGCGTACACGTGGGACATCTGGCGGGAGGGTTGCATCCTCGAAGAGGACGGCACGATCGGGGACGGAGCGGGTTGCGTGTATCTGGGTGGCAACCGGGCCGGCCTCGATCTGATCACCGCGGTCCAACCGATCGACGAGACCGAGTTCTCGATGACCTTCGTCGAGTTCTATGCCGGCTGGAAGGGGATGTTCGACGAGATCTTCCATCCCTCGTTCGGGGCTGATGCCGCCGAGGTCAACGTGGCATTGGCGACCTGGCAGACGCCTGATGGGGTGCCGCTGGTGTCGGCGGGCCCGATGATCTTCGATACCTGGGTTCGAGGTGTGTCGCTCTCGCTCGTTCGCAATGACCTGTACCACGGCTCGGCCAGCCCTGATGCCCGAAACCGGGGAGTGGCCCAGGTCGATGGGGTGCTCGTCCAGTTCGTCGCAGACACCGAAAGTCAGATCACGGCCATCGAGCAGGGCTGGGCCCACGTCATCATGACCCAGCCGCAGGTGGCCTTCGGTGAGCGGTTGAGCGGAAGCGGGAACTTCACCGTGGCGTCGGCAGCGGGGCCGATCTACGAGCATTGGGGATTCAACGTGTTGAATCCACACCTCGCCGACTCGAGGGTGCGGGAAGCGTTGGCCTATGCCCTGGACAAGTCCGAGGTGGTGCGCGAACTCTACGAGCCCTTGTTCGGCGGGGTGCTGCCGCAGGAAGGTCTCGGCAACACCTATTGGATGACGAACCAGCGACACTACGAAGATCATCAAACCGTCTATGCCGGTCCGCAGACTGCCCAGGCCGCACGGTTGTTGGAAGAAGCGGGTTACGTTCGAGGCAGCGATGGCACGTTCGAGCATCCCGAGCGGGGACGGCTGTCGCTTCGGGTCGGCACCACCGGCGGCAACGAGATGCGGGAGCTGCAACAGGTCATCATCTCCGAACAGATGGCGGCGGCCGGTATCGAGATCGTGATCGACAACGTCGAGGGCAACGACTACTTCACGGCGCAACCCTTCGCCACCGAAGCTCTGGTGGCCGCGGCGACCAAGGGTGTCGAGGGCGACCCGAACATCTGGGACATCGCCCAGTTCGCGTGGGCGGGGAGTCCGTGGCCCGGCGGTAACTCGGCCAGTTACCTCGGCGGTCTCCCCAGCAACCCGTATGGCTTCGACAACCCGGATTTCGACGCCCAATCGCGGGTGTGCGACACGATGATCGACAATGTCGAACGGGCAGGGTGCTACAACGATCTGGATTTGTACCTGACGACGTTGGAGAAGGGCGACGACGGGTTGATCGTGGTGCCGCTCACGCAGAAGCCGTCCTACTATGGATACCTCTCGAGCGTGCTCTCGGGGGCCGGCATCGCGTCGGATGCCGACGACGCCGGACCTTTGGCCAACGTGGTGGACTTTCGCTTCAAATAGCTTGCGCCCCACTTCGAACCGTGTCGCTCAAAGCCGACGAGGTCGCTGATAAGGTGTCGACGTCATGATTTGGGTACTCGGTCCGCTCTACATCCTCGTCGGCATCATCACCATCTTGCTCGTGCTGTTGCACAGTGGACGAGGAGGTGGCCTGTCGGACATGTTCGGAGGCGGTCTCGGGGCTGCCGCGGCCGGTTCGACCTCGATGGAACGAAACCTCGATCGTCTCACCATCATTTTCGGTTTGATCTTCACGTTCCTCACGCTGGCGCTGGCATTCCTGCTCGAGGTGTAGGCGACGCTTAATCTCGATGGGGTGAGCTGCCGATAGGACGAGGTGGCGCATCGTCCGGTTATCGCATCATTGTTGGGGCTGGCCGTTCTAGCCAGCGCCTGCTCGGGCCCGTCTGAGGAGGTCGGCGGCAACGTCGAGGACCAGGTGACCTCCACGACGGTTCCGTCTGAGCTGGCCTTTGTCGACGAGACCGAAGACGACGCCGCGCTTCGCCTGGCCCTATCTCGTCCGGAATCCTGGGATCCGATCGAGGTGAACATCGCCGACCAAGGCGCTGTGCTGGTGTCGGATCTCCTCTACGATGGCTTGACCGAGGCATCAGCGGCCGGGGTATTGCGGCCCGCCTTGGCAACCGATTGGACTGCGTCGTCGGACTTTCGGTCATGGACGTTCACGTTGGACCGGGAGCGCACGTCGCAAAGCGAAGTCATTGCCAGCTTCGCTCGTTTGCGTTCCGAGGGCGCGGCGAGCGCTGCGGCTGTGCTGCTGGGAGATGTCGAGTCCATCGACCCAACCGGTGACGATGGTGTGGCCTTCACTCTTCGGAACGGCAACGCAGGTTTTGCCTGGCTCCTGAGCGGGTTGCTGTTCTCGATCCACGGCGAGGAACCGACCGGTCTCTACCGAGTGGCGAGAGACAGCGAGGAAGTCACCCTGTTCTCTTCCGAAAGCGGGCGAGACATCGAGGTGACCTGGGCCGTCGATGGCAACGCCAGCTACCAGCTGTTGACGCTCGGGCAGGTCGACGCGGCAATGGTCGACCCGTCACAGGCTCGTGACGCCGCCAATCGATTCGGTCAACAACCATCAGCGCGTTCGATCTCGCGCTTCTACGCCATGAACTTGGGTTCGGAGGATCTTTGGGATCCCCGTGTGCGACAGGCCGTGATGCTGTCGATCGATCGGCCGGCAATCCTCGAGAAGCTCGCCATTGCAGCATTCACTGCCGACGGGGTGGCGGCGCCATCGGTCGCGGGGTTCCGTTACGGGGCGTGTAGCTCCGCGTGTGTGTTCAACCCCGGCGAGGCACGAGACTTGTTGCGCTCAGCAGACAGCTATCCGACCCTGACCGTGGTCTTTGTAGACGACAGCCAGCGAGGCGTCGCCACGGAGATCGCCAAGGGCCTGGAGAACGTGGGGCTGGGCGCTGAGGTGGTGCAGATCTCCGCAGCTGAAC
>CALACD010000262.1 GCA_937890445.1 uncultured Acidimicrobiia bacterium
CCCCACATCCCGTTCGAGACCCGAGTGGCCGCAGCAACCTTCAGCGACGAAACCCACGCCTGGACCATCAACACCAGTTCGGGCGAGACGGTGACGGCCCGCTACTTCCTGCTCGGCGCCGGTGTGCTGTCGACCACCAACACTCCGCCGTTCCCAGACGTCGAGCATTATCAGGGCCAGACCTTCCACACTGGCCGCTGGCCACACGAGTCCGTCGACTTCACCGGCAAACGGGTAGGGATCATCGGCACCGGATCCTCGGCCATCCAGTCGATCCCGAAGATCGCCGAACAGGCCGACCATCTCTTTGTGTTCCAGCGCACACCCAACTATGTCGTGCCCGCCCAGAACCGCCCGCTGACAGCCGAAGAGGTCGCTGCCATCAAGTCGGACTATCGCGGATTCCGAGCCCGACAGAAGGAACGTCCGTCGGCGTTCCTCTTCCCCTTCAATCCGAGCTCCGCCCTCGAGGTGACCCCCGAGGAACGATGGGAACAGTTCGAGGCCCAATGGGAGGTAGGCGGCCTTCCGTTCCTCGGCGCCTTCGGCGACCTCCTGCTCAACCGCGAATCCAACCTCCTGGTCACCGAGTACTGGCAGCAGAAGATCCGCGGGGTCGTCGAGGATCCCGCAGTGGCAGAGCTGTTGATCCCCAAGGGCGACGTCTTCGGCGGCAAGCGACTGTGCGCCGGGACCAACTACTACGAGACCTACAACCGAGACAACGTGACGTTGGTCGACCTCAGCGACGATGCGCCCAACGGTGGCGGCATCGAGCGGTTCACGCCGAACGGGCTGGTGGGAGACGGCCGCGAGTTCGAGCTCGACATCGTCGTCTTCGCCACCGGCTTCGATGCCATGACCGGCAGCGTCGTGGCCATCGACATCGCAGGACCCGACGGCACGACCATCAAGGAACGGTGGAGCGACGGCCCGGAGACCTACCTCGGCCTGGCCGTGCACGGCGTACCAAACTTCTTCAATACCCAAGGTCCGGGGGGACCCGGCGTCTTCGTCACGATGGTGACCGGCATCGAGCATCAGAGCGACTGGATCGTCGACTGTCTGCGTTGGATGCGCGAGCACGGCTACACCCGTTTCGAGGCAACGGCGGAAGCACAACAGGAGTGGGGCCAGACCGTGGACACTGCGGCCGAGGTCTCGCTGCGGTCCAAGGTCGATTCGTGGTATACGGGCGCCAACATTCCAGGCAAGCACCGGAAGTTCATGCCCTACATCGGCGGGTTCCCGGCCTACGACGCGGCGTGCCGGCACGTGGCCGAGAACGACTACGAGGGTTTCGTCTTTGCCGGCCTGGTTCCGTCGACGGCTTGATCGGCCCGGAGTGGTCCGACGGGTGGAGCTAGTGTCCAACTCATGATGGACCTCGACCTCACCGGACATCGGGCAATTGTCACCGGAGCCAGCCTCGGCATCGGTGCGGCCGTCGTGCAGATGCTGGCCGACCACGGTGCCTCCGTGGCGTTCTGTGCCCGCAACCAGGACGCCGTCGACCAGCTGGGCGCCTACCGGCCGCCGCAGGGCTCGGGATCGGTCGTCGGTTACATCGCCGACATGGCCGATGGTGACGCCGTCGCAACGTTTCTCCGCGCCGTCGACGTCGATGGCGGGCCGGCCGACATCCTGGTCAACAACGTCGGCGCCTCGCCGTCACGGAACTTTCTCTACATGAGCGACGATGACTGGGCTGATCTACACCAGCTCAACCTGATGTCGGCCGTCCGGTGCACTCGACATTGTCTGCCCCACATGCGGTCCCGGAAGTGGGGCCGGGTGGTGATGGTGGCCAGCAACGCCGCCCATTATCCGGGGGCGGCGCTGATCGACTACGCCGCGACGAAGGCGGCCATGGTCGCCACCGGAAAGGCGCTCGCCGGTAAGTACGGCAGCGACAACGTGCTGGTCAATTCGGTGCTGCCCGGACTGATCCACACCGCCATGTGGGATCGGGCTGCTGGCGAAGTGGCGGCGGCCGGCGGCACGACAGCCGAAGCGGTCATCGAACGAAACGCGCAGAGCGTCCCCGTCGCCCGGTACGGCACGGCCGAGGAGGTTGCGTCGGTGATCACCTTCCTGTGTTCACCGGCCGGATCCTACGTGAACGGAACCACGATCACCGTGGACGGCGGCCAAGGTGGCCACGTCTGACCCAACCCAGACCCGAGGAGCGAACCATGGCATGGCGAGCCTGGTCGAAGCCGGAGTTCTGGCTCGCCAGGATCCTGAGCTCGACCGGATCTGACGGCAGGGCGACCCTACGATGCCCTTGGTTCCGAGGGCTGGAACATGGCCGGATCTCGGAACCGGCGCAGCACGTTGGCGGTGATGCGGGCGACATCGTTGTCGTAGCCATTGGTGGCGAGTGCTCCGAACCAGGCGATCGAACCGGTCGAGAAGACTGCGCCTCCGCCGGCAATCTCGTAGAACACCATGTCGGCCCGGACCGTCGACATCGCGGAGGCATCCTTGACCGTCAGGTGAAACTCTTCCTTGGTTCGGAGCATCTCGTCATCGTGGTCGGTGGCCGAGGCCAACACCACGGCATCGGCCGGCGATCCCAGTCCCACGTCATAGCGGTCGATCTCCTGGCCGGCGGCACCACCACCGATGCCGTGATTCCCGATCACTTCGCCCTCGACACCCTCGAAGATCCAATCGGTGCGATCCGGGGCGTCGAAGGTTCGTCGGTAGGGGGCGCTTCGACCGAACCCCTGCGCGGCGAATCCGACTCCACAGATCATGTTGGGGGCTCGACCGAGCCGTCGCCACAGGCCGCCGTACTCGCCACCGAACGCGTGGTGGTACTCCCCCGGTTCGGCAATCCATGCCCGGGTCCCGTCCTCGGCCCGCCGCACCTCCATTGCGCCCGGCCACGAGTCGGAGAAGGCCACCCGCCAATAGAAGCCGTTGCCTCCCAGGTACATCAGGCGACCACCCGATCGTTGCCACGCCTCCAGTCCGTCGAGCATGAAGGTGGACCAGTACTCCGGATGGCTCCCGGTGACCACGACGCGATAGCCCGCGAGGGCGGCAACCCCTTCGGCATGCAACTGCTCGTCGGTCACGACATCGAAGTCGATTCCCTCATGATGCAGGAACGCCAGGATGTTGGTGTCGGGTGTGAAGCCCCAGGTGTCGGCCGCCGGCTTCATGTTCATGATCGGCCTCCGTCGGGAGGAGAACATCACGCCACTGCGATCCGAGTGGTATTCGTACATGCTGAGGCCGACCTCGGGATGGTCGCGCAGCCACCGGTGATTGGGCGGCGTGGCGCCGCCGCCCGGCGTGAGCACCGGATTGGTCAGATGGATGCGCTGATTGGCGTAGGCGAGATAGGTGGCCACAGGTGCCAGAAAGGCAACATCGGCCCGATGCGTCGAACCGGCAGCCACGAAGAACGGGGTGCGGTCCTCGTTCCCGTCGCTCGAACGGCTACGAAAGCAATAGACACCACTCGGGAAGTCCGAAGGAATCGACAGGACTGCCGACGTCTCCCAGCCGGCGTCGTACATGTCGTCGCGGTGGAAGTGGATGGCGTCGTAGTGATGGGGCGCCGTGCTCGGCGTCTGCGATGACCCATCCCAGCTGGGGCCGCGCACGGCTCGGGCCGGGAGCTGGTGGAGGGTGCCGTGAAGCTCGTGGGCGTCGGTGTCGATCCATCGGTCGCCGTCCATCTCCATCGAGGCGTCCCACAGGAACTCGGCGTCGGACACCGTGGCCTCCGACCCCGATGCCATCCACAAGCCGCCGACTCTGCCGTCGAAGCCGTGCCCGACGGTCAGGATCTCGCCACCGGGACCGACCACGCCTCGCACGACGCCGCCCGACGACGTGGAGTCCCCACCCGGCGAACGGGTGGGGTGGGCGGTGACCGTGAGCGTACCGACACCGTCGGCAACCGACAGGTGGAGCGCATACCAACGACGGTGTTCGAGGGGACCGGTTGCGTCCCGGTCGGGATCGAACGAGAAGCCGTCGCGGGTCCACCAAACGGTCGTGTCACCGAGCGACAACACGGCCTGGGGTTGATCGGGACGCAGCGAAGGCCGAACCGAACACCCGAGGGTGAACGCGGCGACGTCGAGCAGGGTCGAAGGGCCAAAGGTTGCCCGGCTCCCGGGGATCAACGCCTGCTGGAGCGCCTCGACCATCCGAGGAAAACCGGGGACGTCGACGACACGCTCGCGTAGTCCCATCGCCGGATTCGCTCGGTCGCCGCACAGCAACTCGACGACGTCGATCGTCACCGAGCCCGGGTACGAAAGCTTCAACGCAACCTCGTCGTTCGGCCGGCAACTGACCGGCTCGCAGTAGCCAACGATCGACACCTCGGACATGTGCGCTCACTGCTCCCGTCGTCTACGAACCTCGATGGATCCAATCAGCATGGCCGTGACTCCCGCAAGTGCGCCCCAGAACGGAGATCCGATCTTGGCGATACTCACGCCGGACAGTGTGATGACGAAGGTGAACATCGCCGCCTCACGATGCTGCTCGTCGCGTACGGCGGCGTTGAGACTGTTCCCGATGGTCGGCAACAGGGCGAGGGCAGCGACGATGTGCACCAGTTCGGACGGGAATGCGATGAGCGCTGCGGTGATCGACGTTCCGAACAACGCGGCCAGGAGATAGAAGCCACCGTTGGCCAGCGCAGCCGTGTAGCGACGAGCAGGATCCTCGTGAGCCGGAGCTTCCAGACAGATCGGGGCGGACACGGCAGACATGTTGAAGGCATAGCCGCCGAAAGGAGCCAGCAGCATGGTCCCCAGTCCGGTGCTCCCGACGATCTTCGAGATCGGAGCGTCGTAGTTGGCGTGGCGCAGTGCCGCCACACCGGGGAGGTTCTGACCGGCCATCGTCACGATGAACAGCGGAACCGCGATGCTGACGGTGGCGCTGAGACTGAACGAGGGTGAGACGAAGACGGGCTGGGCGAGCGACCAGTTCAGTTGTTCGGTCCGAACCGCACCCGACACGATCGAGGTGACGATCCCGACGACCAGGACGGCAACCACGGCGTATCTCGAGGCCAGCCGTCGGGCCACCATGTACACCACCGTCGTGATGGCGATCAGCCCCGGCGCCGTTGCGGCATCGGCGAATCCCGACAGGACGAAGCGGGCCAGCACACCGGCCAGCAAGCCGCTCACCAACGGCACCGGTATCCGCTGCATGAACCGCTCGAACACTCCGGAGAACCCGACCGCCGCCATCAGCACACCGTTGACGATGAAGGCCCCGATGGCTTGACTCAACGTGAAGTCGCCGGGAGACACCGTGGCCAGGATCGCAGCCCCGGGGGCCGAGAAGGCCACCATCACGGGAACCCGCAACTTCAGGGATGGGACGATCGTCAGCACAGCCATGCCGAAACAGAGGGCCCACACCCACGACGCGATCTGATCGTCGTCGGCCCCGAGCGCACGGGCTGCTTCGAAGATGATGGCGATGCCACTCGTCAAGCCCACCAACGAAGCGACGAAACCGGCCGTGATCGTCGACAGCGAGAAATCCTTCAGGATCGGCACCCGGCAACGCTAGTGACTCGACCTCGGGATGAGTCCTTTGCCAACGGTATGCCATGATGCTGTCTCGATCTGGATGATGGGAGATCAAGATGGCGATCAATACCGATGTGGTGGGCGCGACCAGCGAGCCCCGGCAGCGCACATGGACCTCGACCGATGCCCTGCTCTATGCCCTCGGCGTCGGGGCCGGCATGGACGACCCGACGGGGGCCGAACTGGAGTTCACCACCGAGAACACCCGGGACATCACGCAACGAGTGCTGCCCACCATGGCTGTCGTGCTCCAGGCATCGGGGCTACCGCTCCGGGAATTGGGCGACGTGAACCTGGCCATGATGCTGCACGGCGAGCAGGGCATCACCCTGCACCGGGAACTGCCGACCGAGGGCACGCTCGAGAGCTCTTCGACCATCACCGGCATCTGGGACAAGACCAAGGGAGCGGTCGTCGACGTGGAAGCATCGACCGTGCTGGCCGGGACCGGCGAGCCGCTGTTCACGACACGGGCGTCGCTCTTCTTCCGGGGCGAGGGTGGCTGGGGTGGAGACCGCGGCCCATCCGTCACCGTCGAGATTCCCGAGTCTGAGCCCGATGTCGAGATCACCTATCAGACCCGCAGCGACCAGGCACTTCTGTACCGCCTCAATGGCGACCGAAACCCGCTGCATTCCGATCCCCAGTTCGCCGCTGATGGCGGTTTCGGGACGCCGATCCTGCACGGCCTGTGCACCTACGGATTCACTGGACGGGCGCTCCTTCACGGATTGTGTGATGGGGATCCGGCTCGGTTCGGATCGATGGATGCCCGATTCACGTCGCCGGTGATGCCGGGTGAAGCGTTGACCGTGCGCATGTGGCGAACCGACGACGGCGCCCAGTTCCGCACCCATGGTTCCGATGGCCGTGTCGTGCTCGACGCTGGCCGATTCGCGGTGGCCTGACGGTCGCTGTGACCAGTTCCGGACTCGAGAACCCGAAGGTCGACGCCTACATCGGTCGATCGACCAAGTGGCCGCTGGAGATGACCGAGCTTCGGTCGGTCCTGCTGGGCTGTCGCCTGGTGGAGGACATCAAGTGGGGCAAACCCTGCTACAGCCACGACGGCCGCAACCTCGTGATCCTCCAGGAGATGAACAGCTTTCTCGCGCTGATGTTCTTCAAGGGAGCGTTGCTGACCGACCCTGACGGCGTGCTGGAATCCCAGG
>CALACD010000263.1 GCA_937890445.1 uncultured Acidimicrobiia bacterium
GTGAGGGCCAGACGGTTGCCCGACGCACCGATCGGATGCCCGAGTGCCACCGCGCCACCGTTGACGTTGACAACGTCGGACGAGACCCCGAGATCGTCCATGCTGGCCAGTGCCACAGCGGCGAAGGCCTCATTGAGCTCGAAGATGTCGATGTCGGACACCGACAGGTCGGTTCGTGCCAGCGCGTCGACGATGGCCCGGGAGGGCTGCGTCAGCAGCGAGGTGTCCGGTCCGGCGATCTGGCCGTAGCCGATGACCTCTCCAAGTGGCGTGACTCCCGAGGATTCCGCCATCGACTTGCTCATCATCACGACGGCCGACGCACCGTCGGAGATCTGTGAGGCGTTGCCGGCGGTGATGTTGCCCGAAGCATCGAACGCAGGACGAAGGCCGGACAGGCTCTCTGCCGTCGCACCGGGGCGAACGCCTTCGTCGGTGTCGACCAACAGTGGCTCGCCCCTGCGCTGCGGAACCTCCACCGCCACCAGTTCATCATCGAAGCGGCCTTCCTTGGCGGCGTTGGCGGCACGTTCGTGGGACTGCGCCGCAAACTCGTCCATCGGCCCTCGGGGCATCTGGGCGGTGGCGCTGTACCGCTCGGTCGCAGCGCCCATGGCGCACGCATCGAAGGCGCAGAAGAGGCCGTCGTGCATGAGCGAGTCGACCACCGTCTGGTCACCGACGCGGTAGCCGGCGCGGGCCCCCGGCAACAAGTAGGGAGCATTGGTCATCGATTCCATGCCTCCGGCGACCACGACATCGGCCAGCCCGGCGGCGATGAGCTGATCGGCCAGGAAAATCGTGTTCAAGCCGGAGAGGCACACCTTGTTGATGGTCGTCGCCGGAATCGACATCGGGATACCGGCGTTCACGGCTGCTCGACGTGCCGAGATCTGGCCGGTTCCGGCCTGGAGGACCTGACCCATGTAGACGTAGTCGACCTGATCGGGTTGCACGCCCGCTCGTTCCAGGGCAGCCGCGATGGCGAACCCGCCAAGGTCGGTTCCCGAGAAATCAGCCAGTGCACCACCCAATTTGCCAATGGGGGTGCGGGCTCCGGCAACGATGTAAGAACCAGCCATGTCATGCTCCTCGCTCGAGTGCTTCCGAGGCGGACGCTACTCTGGCCCGAAGGCCCGAGCGAAAGGGCCGATGGTCAGTTCGGTTCCGTCCCCCGAGCACTCTCGACGGCTCGCTGCATGGCCTCCCGGACGAGCCGAGCCAATGCATCCTCTGTTTCCGGAGCGTCTTCTGTTTCCGGAGCGTCTTGCGCTTCGCGAGCGTCTTGCGTCTCCAGGACATCCTCGGGTTCGGCGACGGCAGCGCCGAACGACGCCTCCGTATCCGAGATCACCTCGACGTGCTCGGACCCGAACGCCGGCAAGGCAGCGTCCTCGGGGGCCGGTGATTCGGCCAAGGGTCCGAGTGCTTCGCCGAAGGGCGTCGGCGCCGAGGGGGGAACAGGAATCTCCGTGGGTTCAGGAACCTCGTTCCACACGACATCGCTGGCACGATCACTGGGAAAATCCGGTGCAACCGGCATCTCGGAAGTCGGCATCTGGGACGAGACCGATTCGGGATCGCCGACCGGCTGAACATCACCGAAGATCTCGACGTCCTGCGTCTCATCGAAGGAGAGGTTGGGGTCCTGGTTCGTGCGTGGCTCGGAAGAGAACCAGCTGTCGGCATCGATGACGTCGGGCTCGATGATGGTGCTCTCGGTGTCGACCACATCGGTCTCGATGAAGCTCTCGCCGGAGTCGGCCCGGAACTGGTTGCTCTCGGTCACGAACTCGTCGGCGCCGATGGCGGTGCCGAAGTCGCTGATGACGGCTCGGGACCGAGCTTCTTCCAGAACCTGTTGGTCGGTGCCCTCCTCGAGGCCGGGAGTCGGTTCGGCATCCAGACGGTTCAACGCCGATTCGAGTTCCCGCTGGGCGGTGAGAATACGGTCCCGAGAGGCGTGCTCGGTGTTGCGAAGGATGTCGATGCGTTTCTGGGCCTGGTCCATGTTTTCGCGGACCTTGACCCGAATAATCTCCTCGGACTCACGCTTGATGAATTCGCTCTGGGCCCGGGCCTCCTGCAGCAGCGTCGCAACCTGACCTCGGGCATCGGTCAACTCGGCCATGGCCTGCTGCCGTTCGACCGCAGCATCCTGCTCGGCTTGGGCCTTGATCGCCTGAGCCTGAGCTTCCAGTCCCTGCGCCTCGCCCCGAGCCGCTTCCAGCTCGGCAGCGGCTTGAGCCCGCAACTGCTGCGCTTCGACCCGAGCTGCTTCCAACTCGTTCTGGGCGTCAGACCGAACGAGCGTGGCTTCGTCCTCGGCCGATTCCCTCATCTGGGCAGCCGATTCGTGCGCCTGACGGAGCAGATTGGCAATCCGATCTCCCAGGGCACCGAACCGATCCTCGTCGACGAGCGCTGGTGTGGACACCAGCGGTTGGATCGACTCCTCTGCCTCGAGGCGAATGGACTGTTCTCCCCCGAGCTGCAGCTCGAGGTCGCGGACGTTGCCGGCAACGCGCTTCAGAAACGCCCGGACCTCGTTCTTGTCGAATCCCCGCATGCTCGATGCGAAGTCACGTTCTTCGATTTCTTCAGGCCGCATTGACACTGCATTGGTCCTTCCATGCTCTCAGGTACCAATCGGACGATCGGCCAAAGGTGTGAGTGGAAACGGTGATCGGGAACGGAGCGATGGGCGAGGCCAGGGATCGATTCCGTGCACGGAGCGACATCCGACCGTTCCCGAGAGGTGACAACAGTTTGGCTCATCCTCGCGAGTGGACGGTGTCAAGACAGCGCTACCTTCAGTGCCCATGCAGGACTTCCTCGAAGCGATCAAGAACGATGCATCCGGCGATGACTTGGCCAACATGCCTCTGCCCGAGAGCTATCGGGCTGCCTTTGTGCTTCGGGAAGAAACCGACATGTTCGAAGGGCTCGATTCCTGGGACAAAGATCCTCGAAGCTCGCTGCACGTCGACCAGGTTCCGATCCCCGAACTCGCTCCCGACGAGGTCTACGTGGCCGTGATGGCCAGTTCCATCAACTTCAACACGGTCTGGACCTCCATTTTCGAGCCATTGCCGACCTTCGGATTTCTCGAGCGGCTCGGCCGCGAGAGTGTCTGGGGCAAGCGGCACGACCTGCCCCACCACATTCTCGGGTCCGACGGATCGGGTGTCGTGATCCGCGTCGGGTCCGCCGTTCGCAACTGGAAACCAGGCGACCATGTCGTTCTGCACTGCAACTACGTCGACGACCAGGATCCGTCGTCCCACAACGATTCGATGAAGGGCGCCAACCAACGGATCTGGGGTTTCGAGACCAACTTCGGCGGCTTGGCAGACCTGACGCTCGCCAAGGCCAACCAGCTGATGCCGAAGCCGTCCCATCTGTCGTGGGAGGAGGCGGCAGTGAACGCCCTGTGTGCTGCCACGAGCTACCGAATGCTCGTCAGCAACAACGCAGCACGAATGAAGATGGGCGACACCGTCCTCATCTGGGGAGCGACCGGCGGCCTCGGCGGTTACGCCACCCAGCTGGTCCTCAACGGCGGCGGACGCCGGTCGGGGTCGTGTCGTCGCCCGACAAGGCAGAGCTGCTTCATCGCATGGGGTGCGAAGCCGTGATCGACCGCAAGGCGGAGAACTTCCAGTTCTGGAAGAACGCCCACGAGCAGGACGAGAGCGAGTGGCGGCGGTTCGGAACACGCATCCGTGATCTCGTCGGCGAAGACCCCGACATCGTCTTCGAGCATCCTGGACGTCAAACCATGGGAGCATCGGTCTTCGCAGCAAAGCGGGGAGGCGTGATCGTGACCTGCGCCGCTACCTCCCGCTACATGATCGAATACGACAACCGCCACCTGTGGATGAAGCTCAAGCAGATCGTGTCCAGTCATTTCGCCAACTACGCCGAGGCCTGGCAGATGAACCGCCTGATCGACAAGGGCGCCATCCAACCCATCCTGTCCGCCGTCTACGATCTCGAAGAGGTCGGAGAAGCCGCGCTCCAGGTCCACCACAACCTGCACGAGGGCAAACTCGGCGTCCTCTGCCTTGCCGACGCCGAAGGCCTCGGGATCAGTGATCCGGAGAAGCGTGACCGCATCGGCGAGGACAAGATCTCTCTGTTCCGACGGCACGCCGAATCGCTCACGTGAGCCGCCACGAACTCACCATCATCGACACCATCCGTCAGGAGACGACCACATGATCCTCACCGAAATCGACCACATCGCCATCGCCGTTCGAGACCTCGAATCAGCCATCGAGTACTACAAGACCGCCTTCGGGGCCGAGGTGCACCATCGAGAGATCGTCGACAGCGACGGAGTCGAGGAAGCACTGGTCAAGGTGGCCGACAGCTACATCCAACTGACCGCCGCCACCCGGGACGACTCACCGATCGCCAAGTCGATCGAGAAGCGGGGCGAAGGCCTGCACCACGTCGGTTACCGGGTCGATGACTGTGCCGCCGCCCTGGCTGCCATGGTGGCAGCTGGAGCCACCCCGATCGACAAGGCTCCCCGACCGGGATCACGCGGAACCACCGTCGCCTTCGTTCATCCCAAGGGCAGCTTCGGAACCCTGATCGAGTTGGTGCAGGAGTAGCAAACCAACGCCAACGGCCCCTGGTCCAAGCAGCCGGACTCACCGAACCTGCAGCGTGACGGGACCGTCAGAGCCAGCCCCCGCAGGCATAGACGATGGCGCCCGGGGGAACCGTGTCGTCACCCACCAACTCGGGATTCAGTTGCATCGCCTGCCTTGCCAACAGCAACCAATCGAGATGCACGACCATCGTCCAGTCGACACCCTCACTGGTGACCGAAATCACGACGAACTGCCGGTCCACATCGACGTCGACCCCGAACAGCGAACGCACCTCGCTGCCGCTGAGGAATCTCGCGGCCTGAACGGCAGAAGGTCGCATCACCAGTGTTCTAGCGCGTCGAAGGGTCCGGCGCATTGTCCGGACCCTTCGAATACGTGTTTTCTGGGTCGCTAGACAGACATTCGGCGAGCGAAGTGTCGGTCAGGCGCAGAATCAGAAACCGAGATACACGCCTCCGACGATGGCGGGAATCACCTGGGTCATCGCGACTGCGCCGACTGCCACTGCTGCTCCACCAAGGGCCTTGACGAACTTGCGGGTCTTCATTGTTCCTCCTAGATGTGGTTGGATGTCGTAAGAGGACAGCGAGGTGGCAAAAAATGCATGTTCCCGAAAATTCTTTTCGGCGGCCGACGACGGAGCTCTCGGCCCTGCGGCTCGAAGACCGTCCCACACCTCGAGATCTGACCGATGGCGAGTTGGTTCGGGCCGCAGCCGAACGGATCGACGGCGCCTGGGAGGAACTGATCGCCCGGTTCGGAGGAATGGTGTGGTCCATCGCCGTCGGCCAGGGGCTGACCTACAACGATGCGTCCGACGTCACCCAGGCGACCTGGCTGAATCTCTTCAACCATCTCGACGATCTGCGAGATCCTGAACGAGTAGCGGGCTGGCTGAAGACAACGGCCACCCGGGAGGCCATTGGTGTGCATCGAAGGCGGGGCCGGGCGACTCCTGTTGACCTGGAACAGGTCGGTCATCATCCAACGCCCGAGCCCGAGCCCGACGAGGTCGTCCTGGCCCGGTACGGCGACCCCGTCCTTCGGAAGGTGTTCCAACAGTTGAACGGCGGCTGCCGTCACATGCTCCTGCTCCTGTCGGGGGACCCGCCGGCCAGTTACGCTGTCATTGCGGCCGAGCAGAACATCAGCCTGGGCACCATAGGATCGAAACGAAAGCGCTGCCTCGACAGGCTCCGGTCGCTGTACGAGGCCCGGGTGGCCGAGGACGGCGAAACCGGGGTCGGCGGGCAGCAGCAGGGAGTTGGTGGATGAGTGAGCTTCCGGAGAACGACGACGCGCTTCTTGCCCAACCGAGAGAGGCGGTCGGGCATGACATCGTGCCGCCCGGCATCCAGCAGTTGCTCCAGGAGCTCCCGAGCCTGATCCGTTCGAGTGACGAGCTGGGACGAACCACCTACGACGAGTCGTCGACCCTGTCCGGCACCCGGGAGAGCGGCGGGTCTCGACACCTCGCCATCGACTTCAGCGACGGCTCCCTCGTACTGGAGATCTCCCCGGAGGGACGCATCACCGGCCAGATCCCCGAGGCCTGGGGTAATGCGCACGTCACCGTCGAGACCCTGCAGTCCTCGGTCACGATCGAGACCGACGAGTTCGGCCTCTTCTCGGCCGACGCCGGTTCGGGCCCGTTCCGCATCGCGACTCACTCGGCGGGAAGGAACGCAGTCACCAAGTGGCTGATCCGGTAGACGCACCCGGCCTGGACGTGGCCGGTGACCCCCTGGGAGAGGCCCTCCACCACTTCGATCTGGCCGACCGGCAATCGCCGGTGGATCGCGCGGACTTCGACCGACTCGAAGCCGACCTCGCACGGCGATCCGTCGAGGACGATCTCACGGTTCGCGCCATCGGCCTGGCCGGGCTCGGCCTGCTCCGCCGAAACATGGGTGATCTGCCCGAGGCCATCGAGCTGCTCCAACGGGCGACCGGGCTCCTGTCGCCCACCTTCGACCGAAGCCTCGTGGGTCGGATCGAGCTCCAGCTCTCCCACGTGCATACGCGGGCTGGAAACTTCGATGAAGCGCTGGCCAGTGCTCTTCGAGCCCGCGCCACGATCGATCAGCACCTGCTGCCTCGGCTCGCGTCGAACATTGCCTATCTGTACCAGCGCAGCGAGGACAACGATGCCGCTTTCGCTGCCTTCGCCGAAGGTCTAGTGGCCGCCGAACAGACGAGTGATCATGACGCGTTGGTCACGCTGCTCAACAATCGCGGAGTCTGGTTCATCGATACGGGAAGACTCGATCTGGCCGAGATCGACCTCCGTCGGGCCCTTCTCCACCCTGGTGAGGTCGAACGACATCGACGGGGCGCGGCCCAACACAATCTCGGTCTCTGTCTGGCTCGACAGGGTCTCGTGCGGGAAGGCCTCACCCAACTCGACCAGGCGCTGGAAGTACTCGAGTCCCGGACGTACCTGGCCTCGGAAGTGCTTCGGGACAAGTGCGAGGTACTGCTGCGTGCCCGCGTCATCGACGAAGCGGCAGAAGCGGCGGCCGAGATAGCCGCCACCGCGTTCGGCCACGGAGCGGCCCCTCTGGTCCCCGAGGCCAACATGATGGAAGCGCACGTCGCCGTTGCCCGAGGCCGTCTCGAGGAAGCTGCCGACTATGCCCGGCGGGCCGAAGCCCTGTTCGGCCAGCAGGGCCGCGCCAACAGTCGGCAGCAAGCCAGCGATGTCGCCACCGCGCTCACCGGTGCGATCGGCGCAGTCGCTGATGACGGGCCGCTCGTGGTGGCCGAAGCCCTGCTCCTGCGGGCCGCCACGACGTCGGACCCCGTCGTGGCCCGTGCAGCCCTTGAGGCGGTGGAAACACGAGGAGCGGCAACGACGCAGGACCGTGTCCTGGCCCGCTTTGCCGCCGCCAGCCGCCTGGCATCGATGATGCACGATCGAGCCGCGCAGGAGGTCGATGCCTGCTTCGAGGCCATCGCCGAGACCGCGTCGGAGTTCGATTCACTCGAACTTCGCAGCCGTTGTGTGAGTTCCCTGGTGCCGATCGAGAACTTCGCAGCCGGACTGGCACATCGCTCCGGCCGAGCAGACTGGTTCACCAAGTGGATCGATCGATCCCGCTCGATCGTGCATGACCGCCAGGTGATGACAACGGCACGACCCGAGTTGGTGGCGGGCCTCGAACTCCTGCGCCAGACGGTGGCGAAGAGCGATGCTGATGACACCGGAGGTTCTCGCCAGGTCCAGTTGCTGGAGAAGAGAATCCGGACGCTGGCTCGACTGACCGCCCCGGGGATCGAGGCCCCCCGCTCCCGTCCGCAAGACGCACCGCTCCGCCGGCACACGGCGACCATCACGTTCGGAACCAACGGATCCTCGCTCCTGGCCACGGTCACGGGCCGATCGATCGTCGACCATTCACCCATCGTCGACCTCGGACCGCTGGCCGAACGCGTTGAACAGATCGGGCGCCTGCAGTTCGCGGTGTCGCTCGTCGCCCGAGACTCTCCGCCACCGGGCACCCGGCAGCTCACCGCCGTCGTGGGTCTTGCGGCCGGACTCGACGACGCCATTCTCGGGCCCCTCACCCCTTGGCTGAGCGACGCGACCACCATCGTGATCGTTGCCCAGGGGGCGCTGGCCTCACTTCCCTGGAAGATGTTTCCGACGCTCGATGGCGCCGTCGTCTCCATCGGATCTTCCGTCACGGCCAGCCCCGAGGGAGTCCCCACCGGCCTCGGCTCTGCTTCGATGTCCGTGATCGTCGGGCCGAACGTCGAGGCTCGGGACGAGGCCATGTCGATCGGCGGCATCTACGCCAACTGCGACATCATGACCGGAGATGACGCAACGGTCGCCAACGTAGCCCGGGTGCTCAGCGAGTCCGACGTTGTCCACATCGCGGCCCACGGTCGGCTGGAACATCACGATCCGCTGTTGTCGAGTCTGGAACTGGCCGATGGCCGTCTCACCCTCTACGACATCGAATCGCTGCCATCGGTCGCCCACACCGTGGTGCTCTCGTCATGCCGAATCGCCGGAGCCGCACAGACCAACACGTCCTACGGATTGGGGACGGTGCTGCGCAGTCGTGGCTGTCGACAGGTGATCGCCACCGCGCTGCCGCTCGCTGATCGCCATGCGCCCACGATCATGCAGTCCCTTCACAGCGATCTGGCAGGCAAGGGGGACGCGGCGGCAGTGCTTGCCGAGCTCCGCTCCGACGATCCCTTCGCCGACATCGCCGCCCGCAGCCTGGTCTGCCTGGCCTGAACACCGAACCTCACACCGGGCCCTGGTCCGCGGAGGCGAGTTGCCCGCTGATGGTCGTTCGGTGGAGCAACCGGTCATGGCCGTCGTAGCCGCCGGTGGCTCGATGGAGCACCGAACGGTTGTCCCACATCGTCAACATGCCCGGCTCCCAACGATGGCGGTAGACGAACTCATCGCGGGTCTGCCACGCGAACAGTTCCTCGATCAGCGGCCGAGCCTCGGAGTCCGGCATCCCGTCCACGCCGACGATGTACCCGAGACAACTGAAGATTCCCGGTCGCCCGGTCTCGGGATGTTGACGGATGATGGGATGCAACTGCGTGTCGAGCGCTGATTCCGACGGGCGAATGTCCATGCTTCGATCGGTGGCCTGATCGTCGAAACCGTAGGCACCGTCCGGTGCATAGCCGAACCGCGCCGAATGCACCGCAAGCTTGCCCTCGAGACGGGACCGTAGGTCGTCGGGCATCGCATCCAGCGCCGCGTGCTGGTTGGCGTAGAGGGTGTCGCCCCCCACGGGCGGAATGGTGATCGCCAGCAGGCACGTCCCCGAGGGTGGCACCTCCTGGAAGCTCCAGTCGCTGTGCCAGTTCTCGGCGAACAATGGGGCTTGCTCATCGGCCCGGCGTTCGACAGCGATCACGTTGGTTCGCCCCGCGATGGGGGCGATGTACGGATCGTCTCCGAAGCCACCGAACGACAACGTGAACCGCTCCAGGTCATCGTCGTCCATCGACTGGTCGGGAAAGGCCAGTACATGGTGGGTGAGCCAAGCGGCTCGGATGACCGCGATCGTCGACGCATCGAGGGGCTGACCGAGGTCGACGCCGCGAACCGTTGCACCGCAGGCCTGCCCCGAGGGTGTCACTTCGATGGACATGACCGTCGATCCTACTGCTCGACCGACAGGGGAACCGAAACGGGTTGGGCCGAGGCTCGAGGAGTGATCGGCCTGACCGCGGGCCCGACGATCAACTCACCGGA
>CALACD010000264.1 GCA_937890445.1 uncultured Acidimicrobiia bacterium
CGTTGGTGGCCCGATCGGTGGCGGCGATGACCACCGAGACCCCCGATGGGTCCGCGAGCGACCCCGACCAGGCGGTGACGTCGAGCCCGTGCGCCCTGGCCAGCGCGAAGAGATCGGTGCCGTGTGGTGTACCGAACAGACGCTCGAAGCGATCGGCGGCCACGAGGTCCCGTTGCGGCAGGAAGCTGAAGATGCCCCCGCCGTCGTTGTCGATGATCACGATGGTCAGGTCGATGGGCCGCCGGGCCAGACCGATCAGGCTGGTGCTGTCGTGCAGCGTTGCCACGTCGCCGATGAGGCAGAGGGTCGGTCGGCCCGAGGCTGCGACGCCGATGGCCGTCGAGATCACGCCGTCGATCCCGTTGGCCCCTCGGTTGGCCACGACCGTGATGTCGTCGCGGGGACCGGCGAGCCACTCGACGTCGCGGATCGGCATCGATGAGGACACCACCAGGGTCGAGCTGGGCGCGGCCCCGGCGATCACGGCACGGCACACGCCCGGCTCGGTCGGTTGGACTTCGGCGGCCAGCGTGGACGCAATGGCATCGGCGGCCCGGGCATCGGCGGCCTGCCAGATCGCAGCTTCGCTGCCCGCGGTCGCACCGTCGAGCGTCGAGTCTTCCTCGGTGATCCGGGCCAGCCAGGCCACCGCCAGACCGGCCTCGGGCACGATCCGGTGTGCAGCTCGCTCCGGGTCGAGCCATCGTCGGGTGGGAACGGCCGAGATGATCTCGGCGTCGCAGGCCGCCAGCCACTGCGACAACACCTTGCTGGCCAGTGGTTGGCCGAAGCGCACGATGACGTCGGGTCGGCGCTCGGCCGCGAAGCTCGGATGGCGGAGCAGTGCATCGAAATGATTGATGGCCACCGACCCCCGGCATCCCGATCGATGGTCGGCCAGCAGCGGCCACTGCAACGCCTCGGCCAACGTCACGACGGCGGCCGGATCGCTGGTGCCGCCGCCGGCGATGATGATGCCTCGGCGATGGCGAAGCTGATCGAGCAGCATGGCGGCGGACTCCTCGGCAGCCGATCCGGTCGCGTTCGACGGCGTCTGATGCCACGGCGAGCCGTCGGGACGGCCAGCCGGAAGCGTGTCGGGGCGACCGGCCAGGGGGTCCCGGAAACTCAGGTTCAGGTGGACCGGGCCGGGATGCCCCGACCAACCCGCAGCCTCGGCCACGGTGCGGGCCGCGAACGAACGCCACCCCGATGCCTGCCCGGCCTCGGGGGTTCCCGGCTCGCCGAACCAGCGGACGCTGGAGCCGAACAGTTTGGTCTGGTCGATGGTCTGCTGAGCACCGATGTGCCACAGCTCGGGTGGCCGATCGGCCGTGACCACGATCAAGGGCACCGTCGAATGGTCGGCCTCGACCACCGCGGCCTGGAAGTGGGTTCCCGCAGTGCCGCTGGAACACAACGCCACCGCCGGCCGGGCCGTTGCCAACCCGAACCCGAGGGCGGCGAAGCCGGCCGATCGCTCGTCATGGAAGAGATGGAGATCGATCTCGGGCCGTTCGGCCAAGGCCAAGGCCAACGGGGTCGAACGTGAGCCGGGGGCGATGAACGCCGCCGACACACCGGCTCGAATCCACTCGTCGACGAGGGTGGCACAGAACGTGGCGGCAGCCGTGACCGGCATCATGGGCCGGTCGGACGTAGCGGTCATGTCGACCAGAGAACCACAGCCGAGGGGCAATCGCTGGCATCCTGTGACCCTTGACCCGAGCGCGCGATCTCTCTCTTGCATCGACCAACCCAGCACAGCCGTCGACTGCCGGGCCGTTGGACTCGCTCGTGCTCGGGAACGGTCCTCGTCTGGTGCTGCTGCACGGTTTCACCCAGAACAGGGGGTGCTGGGGGCCGCTGCCCGAGCTGTTGGCGTCCGATCATGAGGTGGTGCTGGTCGATGGGCCGGGCCATGGAACCTCTGGTCACGATGATGCCGACCTGGTCGAATCCGGCCGCCTGGTGGGACAGGTCGGGGGCAGGGCGATCTATGTCGGCTACTCCATGGGCGGACGGATGGCCCTGCATCTGGCTCTGGCCCAGCCCGATCTGGTCGAGCAATTGATCCTGGTCGGTGCCACGGCCGGAATCGACGATGCTGTCGAGCGGACGCAGCGGCGGAATGCCGACGAGGCGCTCGCGGCCCGATTGCTCGACATCGGTCTGCCCGCCTTCCTCGACGAATGGCTGGCGTCACCGCTCTTCGCCACGCTGCCCGAGGCGGCAGCCTGTCGTCAGGCCCGTCTGTCCAACCGACCCGAGGGGCTGGCTGCCAGCCTTCGGTCGGTGGGAACCGGAACCCAACAGCCGCTGTGGGATCGAATCGGATCGTTGACCATGCCGGTGTGGGTGGTGGCTGGCGTCGACGACACCAAGTTCACGGCGCAGGCCCATCGCCTGGCCAGTGCCATCGGGGCCAACGCCGAGGTCCGTATCGAGCCTGGCGGTCACGCCCTGCATCTGGAACATCCGGCCGCGTTCGCTGCGCTGGTTCGGGAGGTCACGACCTCAGGACGGCCTGGCGGATCGTGAACCGATCCAAGGTCTCGAGGTCGGGTTCGGGCCCGACGCCCGGACCGGTTGGCACCAGGATGGACGTTTCGATCATGCCGACGTCGGGCCAGGGATCAGCGGCCAGCCAACGGCGGGCGGGCGAGAGGTCGCCGGTGATCGTGCATCCGGGTAGGGCAGCGAAGGCGACCAGGGCGTGGCGTCCGAGCCCCGACTCGAGCATGCCGCCTGCACAGGCCGCGACCCCGTTGGCGACACACCACTCGAGCAGCTCGACTGCGGACCGCAAGCCGCCGACACGTGGCGGTTTGATGGCGATTCCACCCAGCGCGTTCGCGGCCAACAGGCGTCGGGCGTCGGCGAGGTCGGCGACCGCTTCGTCAGCGAAGACAAGGCTCCGGTCGGGGTCGAGCCGGCCCACCAAGGCGGCGGCCGAGGCCAGGTCGGCCGGCGCGAAGAGGTCGGCCGTCACATAATCCGTGTACTGTTT
>CALACD010000265.1 GCA_937890445.1 uncultured Acidimicrobiia bacterium
GAGGTGCATGTATTCGCTACACGGGTTCGAGCCGTTGATCTTGCCCGAGTTGCCCGACGTGTGCCAGCGGTTGATGGTCGAGTCGTACTGCATGCCCGGGTCCGCGCATTCCCACGTCGACTGGGCGAATTGGCGCATCAGGTCCCGGGCCCTGACCGTGCGTACGATCGAACCGTCGGTACGTGCGATCAGATTCCAGTCACCGTCGTCGAGCACGGCCTGCATGAACTCGTCGGTCACCCGGACCGAGTTGTTGGCATTCTGGTACTGGATGGAATGACTGTCGGCACCGTCGAGATCCATGTCGAAGCCGGCTTCGCGCAACACGCGAGCCTTGCGCTCCTCGGTGGCCTTGCACCAGATGAACTCTTCGATGTCGGGGTGGTCGATGTCGAGCATGACCATCTTGGCGGCTCGCCGCGTCTTGCCGCCCGACTTGATGGTTCCGGCCGAGGAATCGGCTCCCCGCATGAAACTGACGGGCCCCGAGGCGGTGCCCCCGCCCTTGAGCATCTCGGCCGAGGACCGGATCTTCGACAGGTTCACTCCGGCGCCGGAGCCACCTTTGAAGATGGTGCCCTCTTCGACATACCAGTTGAGGATGGCGTCCATCTTGTCCTCGACCGACAGGATGAAACAGGCCGATGCCTGCTGGGGAACGCCCTTCACGCCGATGTTGAACCACACCGGAGAGTTGAACGCAGCTCGCTGGTGGATGATCAGGTACTTGAGCTCGTCACTGAAGGCCGACGCCTCGTCCTCGGTCGTGAAGTAGCCACCCTCGCGACCCCAGGTCGTGATGGTGTCGACGACCCGGTCGGCGACCTGCTTGAGCGAGGTCTCGCGCTCGGCGGTGTTCAGGGTGCCCCGGAAGTACTTCTGGGCCAAGATGTTCGTGGCATTGACCGACCAGAACGACGGAACCTCGACACCGAGCTGCTCGAAGGCCACCTCACCGGTCTTCCAGTTGGAGATCCGAGCGTCACGACGCTCCCAGGTGACGGCGTCGTAGGGATCGACTCCTGCGTTGGTGAAATAGCGACGAAGGCCGATACCGGTCTGCTCGGGTGCGAGGGCCATGAATACTCCTGGGGGATCACGTGCCCCCGTGTCGAGGGCATGCGGTTGGTTGGCGGGAACGTAGTTTGACGGGAACGTGGTTTGACGGGAACGGGGAAGGTGGAGTGCACCGTCCGGTGGGTTGAGAAATGCGACGACCGCCGGAGCCATCGCGAGGCCTCTGCGGCGGTCTACCTCGCGTGGGTAGTCGTGTTCGTTGATCGTGTGTTCGGGTAGTGCTTGTGTGGGTGTCCACCTGAGCGTTCTGCCCCTGCAGTCGGCGACTCGTGAACCACTAGATGTTGTGTGGGTTTCGAGCGTTCGAGAGCAACGCACAAGATGTAGGGGACTATACAACATCGTAATTACAACGATGTCAATTGACTCCGGGAAGTTTTGCGATTAGTCGGTTCGAGCCGAGAACGGCCAGTGAAACAGCGGGTGGCGCATCGAAGAGAGAGGTCCGCTCGGTGCAAACCAACCGATGCGCTTGGTTCGGAGCAACAGGTCGAGAACGTCCGGTGACGGACGAAGACTGCGGCGGTACATGGTCCGTCGTCTGCATCCAGCTGGTCGTTCCTAAGGGCCCCACGAAGCGCCCGCCATTCCATTGCTCCGAACCGAGGCTCGGGCCGATCTTCATCGTTGCTGATCTCCAACCGGCAAGCGTCACCCTAAGGAACTACCCCTGTGGATCAAAAGGGGACGCGCTGTGGAAACTTGGGGATGACCGGAAAAGTTCTGTGGAGCGAACAGGGATTGTCACCCGGGGTCAGGAAACCGACGTCGACCCTCACCCTCTGCGCTCGGTCTCGGCTCCGTCGACAGCGATCCGGCCGGGACAGGACCCAACCTAGAGTGACGGAGTGATCCGTGAACTGTTCCCGAGCGTCGGCATCGAGATCGAGCCGGCGACCTCGATCGCAAACGAACGGCGAGACCCACCATCGAACCGGCCCTGGGTGATGACGAACATGATCACGACCCTCGATGGTGCCATCGAAGTCGACGGACGATCGGGCCAGCTGGGAGGACCGGCAGATCTCGAGGTGTTCAGGGCACTGCGTTCGGTCGCCGACGTCATCATCGTCGGTGCCGCCACCGCCATCGCCGAGGACTACAAACCGCCTCCCATCGACCCTGCCGTTGCCGAGCTCCGACGAACTCGGGGCCAATCGCCCCGGCCCACCATCGCAGTCGTCACGCGGTCACTCGACATCGATCCCTCGCTCGGTCTGTTCGGCGCGGTCGACCATCGACCACTGATCCTCACCGTCGAAGATGCTCCCAGCCATCGACGGGCGACGCTGGAGACGGTGGCCGATGTCCTCACCGCCGGGAGCAGAGACGTGGAACTGAGCATCGGTCTCGGCCTGCTGCGTGGCCTCGGCCATCGAGTGGCCCTGGTCGAGGGCGGCCCCAGCCTCAACGGGCAGTTCATCGCCGACGACCTGATCGACGAATGGAACCTCACCTTGTCACCCCTGCTGATCGGCGGCCGCTCGACACGACCGGCTCACGGTCCGATGCCGGGCGCCACCGGTCGATGGAATCTGACCCGCCTGTGGCAGGGCGACGATCTGCTGCTCGGAAGCTGGCGTCGACCTGCGGCGAACGGAGCCGACGCTCGGTGACGGGCCCAACCCTGCGGGCCGCCTCCTACCCCACGATCTCAAACCCTTGTCGTCGCTGGCCCCGGCTCCTACCGGCGATGCCTTCAGACCAACATCGAGTCCGGCCCCGGCACCAGCGTGACCCTCTCCCGATACTCCTCGGCGTGGCCCTTGACCGTCAGGCCGTAGGAGATCGAACGGTTGTAGCCGAGCAGGGCTCGGGTGAACCTGTCTTCACTGCTGAGACCGCCCGTGGTTCCACACAGGTGGAGGGCAGCTGCCAACGCGGCATCGTACAGGTTGTGGGGGTCTTCCTCCCCGTCACCATCACCATCTCGTCCGTAGATGGCCCAACTGCTCGGAATGAACTGCATCGGGCCCACGGCCCGGTCCCAGATCGTGTCGCCGTCGAAGCGACCCCCATCGGTGTCGGCAATCGCCAACCACGGATCGCCGTCGAGCACAGGTCCCAGGATCTCGTCCACGGTCCGACCAGCGGCATCGACCGACGTTCCGCCATAGGTGCCGTGACGGCTCTCGACGCGACCGATCCCGGCCAACTGGTCCCAACGCACCTCGCAACTGGGACGTTCGACCGCGACCACCAGTTGGGCGCGGTAGTACGCATCGAGCACGACCACCGGGAAATCCGTTCCCTCGACGGGAGCCGACAGGAGCGCCAGCTCGAAGGCAGGCCCATAGTCATCGACCAGCACCTGAGCCGCTTCGGCCTCAGCTTCTGCGGTCACCATCGCCGCCTCGAGCGCCACAACCTCTCGATCGATCATCGCCAACCGCTCGACCAGGTCGTCGATGGCCTCGACGGCCACGGCGTGGCGTTCGGCGGCCGCCCGACGATTCCTGGTCAGCAGTTCGCCGACCTCGTCGGACAGACGCTCGGACGCATCGACCGTTCCCTCCAGGCGCAAGACGCGCAGGTCGAGGCCTTCGAGGCCTTCGAAGCCGATGAACGTCCCGACAGCGAACTCCGAGAGATCGAGATCCGCCGCTGCCAGCAACGCGGCCGCCGTGCCTTCCTCGGACCGCCAGGACAAGAGATCGGCATCGACGATGCGTCGTTCGACGTCGAGCGTTCCTCGACGAGACGACGAGCGAACGATCCGGGTCTGAGCATCGAGGACTGCGGCCCGGGCCTGCGAAAGGCGCTCGGCCACCGGGCCGATCGCCGATAGGTCGACCCTGACCTGAGCCGCGATGTCGGGGTGGATCCGAGTCGGGTCGGGCAGCAACGCTGCCAACGACAACAGTTCTGTCTCGTCGAACTGCAGTCGACGGGATTGAGCCTCCACCGGCGCCAGACCGAGCAACAGCAGCCACAGGGCCACCCCCACCAGCAGGACGCGTCGGGGTCGCTTCGAGCGCGTCGCCGGGCTCGCGGGACGCGACGCACCTGTCTGAGTTGCCGAGCGGGCCACCGACAACCATCGGCAGGCGGCTCAATCAATCAAGACCAATCGTGGATCAGACCAGTTCGGGCCGGTTGGGCGTGTCGCGTTTGATGAGCGACAGTTCGTTCTCGAAATCGTCCATATCGGAGAAGCCCTTGTAGACGCTTGCGAAACGCAGTGCTGCCACGTGATCCAAACTGCGCAATCGTTCCAGCACGGCCAGGCCGACCCATTCCGAGGTCACCTGGACACCTTCCAACCGAGCGGCATCCTCGACCGACACCGCCAGTTCGTGGAACTGCTCAGCCGTTATCGGTCGACCCTTGGATGCCGAATGCAGACCACCAATGATCTTCTCGGCACAGAACGGCTCGCGACCACCGGAACGCTTCACGACGAGGAGGGCAATCTCTTCGACTCGTTCGAACGTCGTGAATCGATAGTCGCAGGATGAACAGACCCGCCGTCGACGGATCGCCGAGCCTTCGTCGGCGGCGCGTGAATCGATGACTCGTGTGTCATCGACTCGACAACCTGGACATTGCATGACCAGTACGTTAGCCGTGCCCGGTCAGGCTCCTACCATCGGCACGCTCTCCAACGGCAGGTCAAACACCCCAAGTCCGGGCCATGTCCGATCAGCCATTGCGTGCGGGCACGATCAGTCGCTGACCGGCCTGCAGCGAGGTGCCCCCGTTGCGGTCCGCCATGCGGTCGACGAGAGGGCGAGGATCGGAGTTCGGAGCCATCGACTCGGCAAGCGCCCACAGGGTGTCGCCAGGCTGCACGATGTAGACGACTTCACCATCGTCGACCGCAAGGTCGGCCGAAGCGAGGACGCCGACACTCGGTACCGAGATGGACGCCTGGGCCTCGAGACCGTCCCAGCTGGAAGCGGGAGGTGTGCCTTGGGCTATGCGTAGGACCACGATCCCCATCACCAGAACGGCCCCCAGCAGAAGAACGAGCGTGTTCGCCCGACCAATGGTGCTGCTCGACACCCCGCCCTCGATGAGACGGAGTTGTGGTCGTGACGAGCGGTCGACATTTCCCGATGGGTCGACGTTCCGCGTTGATCCGATACGCCGCGATGATCCGACAATCCCCGATGGGACAGCAGTTCGCGAGGGACCGACCGGACCGGAGCGGCGAAGGGCCGGCGCCTGGGGTCGTAGGAGAGGCGGGTGAAGAAGAGCAACCATGAGACCAGTTTCGTTCGAGGGTGTGACAGTCGAAGTGGGAACCTCGACGGGAACGCGAGGCGGCCGAGGTTCCCGGCCGTCGCCAAGGCGCGCTCAATGCGCACCCCGACGACGGCGGGAACCATCGATGCCGCTATATGCGTCGGTCTGCCCAACCGACACTGCCCGTCACTCCGACCACTTGACCTTCTTACCGAACGGGTGTTCGATCAGTAAACCCGAACGCATGTTCGATGTCAAGGAGAAGTTCGAACGATTGTTCGAGAGCCGTCGACGACCCTCGACCGTCAGTTCGTGTGCAGGTCGGCGTTGATCCCACCCCAGCGTTCCGGGTCGGCCACGCGCAACTCGACCGCACCGGACACCGAATTGCGGATCAGGAGCATCCCGGATCGTCCGGACAGCTCGGCCCCCTTCACCACCGACCCGTCGGGCAACGTCACCAGCGTCCCAGCGGTCACATAGAGTCCGGCCTCGACGGTACAACCATCACCGAGCGCGATGCCGATGCCGGCCTCGGCGCCGACCAGGCAGTTCTCGCCCACCGAGACCTTCCCGGTGCCCCCACCCGACAACGTGCCCATCGTCGAGGCGCCGCCACCGATGTCGGAGTTGGCCCCGATCACGACCCCTTGACTGATGCGTCCCTCGATCATCGCGGGACCGAGCGTGCCGGCGTTGAAGTTGCAGAAGCCTTCGTGCATGACCGTGGTGCCCTCGGCCAGGTGTGCCCCCAGGCGCACCCGATCGGCATCGGCGATCCGCACGCCGACCGGAATCACGTAGTCGACCATCCGCGGGAACTTGTCGACACCGAGCACCGAAACCTGCGTCGTGGACATCGAGCGAAGCTCGTCGACCCGTTCGGGCAACACCGGGCCCGCCGTCGTCCAGGCAACGTTGGTCAACAAGCCGAAGATGCCGTCGAGATTCTGCTCGTTGGGCCGCACCTGCGTCCGACTCAAGAGATGGAGGCGCAGATAGGCCTCGGCCAGGTCCGCTGGTGGAACGTCGAGCGAACCGATGGTCACCGTCACCGTCTCACCGCGGATCAGGCCCATCTGCTCGGCCAGGCAGGACCGCTTGGCTTCCACCCCGTCGCGGGGAAACCAGGCATCCAGGCGAACACCGGAGGCAACGTCGACGTAGCTGTGCCCGACGGCGGTCAGTGGAAGGTCAAGTGAGGCGGTCATGGAACCAGATCCTGGCAGCTCCCGGTTCGGCTTCCAACCACCTCGAGCCTCGAACGGTCGAGCAGCAACCGGGAATCGCCGGAGAGTCCGATTTCGAGACGATCGAACACTTGTACGCTCCGAGCTGGCATACTCGCACAGGTGTTCGATCCGAGCACACCGAGACCACATCATCAAGAACGGGGGTTCCGTGGTAGATCACAAACTGACGGACCGTCAGCGAGCCATTCTCGAGTTCATCAGTAATCAGATGCGCGACCGGGGCTATCCGCCGTCGGTCCGCGAGATCGCCACCGAGGTCGGGCTCACCTCCCCCTCGACGGTGCATTCCCACCTGGCGACGCTCCAGAAACATGGATACCTCGAGCGCGATCCGAGCAAGCCCCGGGCCATCAAGGTGCGTTGGGACTCCAACACCGGGGCCAGCAATGTCGATCGCCGACCCGTTCGCCACGTCCCCCTCGTCGGCAGCGTGGCCGCCGGCACCGACGTGCTGGCCAGCGAGGACATCGAGGAGACCATTCCCGTCCCGGCCGATCTCACCGGCGACGGCGAGCTCTTCATGCTGAAGGTGCGAGGACATTCGATGATCGAGGCCGGCATCCTCGATGGCGACTTCGTCGTGTGTCGGGTCCAGTCCACGGCCCAAACCGGTGACATCGTGGTGGCCGGAATTCCGGGCGAGGAAGCCACCGTCAAGACCTACAGCGTCGACAAGAAGAAGGGCACCGTCGTGTTGCTGCCTGCCAACTCGGCGCTCCGGCCCATGCACTTCGCACCCGACGAGGTGCAGATCTTCGGCAAGGTCGTGACCGTCATGC
>CALACD010000266.1 GCA_937890445.1 uncultured Acidimicrobiia bacterium
GACGTCGCTGGTGGGTACGTGGGTCGTGCTCAGAGGCCTGGCATTCCTCGGCGATGCGCTGGCCCACGGCGTGATTCCCGGGATCGCACTGGCCGTGCTGTGGGGGTTCAGCCCGATCATCGGCGCGTTCGTCGCAGCACTGGTGATGAGCGGGCTCGTCAGCCTGGTTTCGAACCGCACCGTGGTGCGTGAGGACACCGCCATCGGGCTGCTGTTCGTCGGGATGTTGTCGCTGGGTATCGTGATCGTGTCCCGGGCCAGATCGTTCTCCACCGAGGTGACGGCGCTGTTGTTCGGCGATGTGCTCGGCGTCACCCTGGGCGACATCCGCTCGCAGCTGATTGCCACCGGCATCGTTGCGACGACAACGGTGCTGCTGTACCGGCCGTTCCTTGCTCTGACCTTCAACCGAGCCAAGGCACAGACACTCGGCATGCGCCCGGGCCTGGCTCAGGCCGTGCTGCTCGGTCTTCTGGCCTTGAGCATCGTGGCCAGCTTCCAGGCCATTGGCACGTTGCTGGTGTTCGGCCTGCTTGTCGGACCCCCAGCCACGGCGTCACTGCTCGTGCACCGAATTCCGACGATCATGGCGACATCGACGATCCTCGGCTCCGTGGCGGTGGTAGCCGGTCTCTTGGTGAGCTTCCACTACGGCACATCGGGTGGAGCGACCATCGCTGGATTCAGCGTGCTGCAGTTCTTCGTCGTTCTGTCTGCCCGCGAGGCTCTCGTCCTGCTTCGCCGGCGGTCCCATCATCTGGCGCCCGTCTGATCTCGGTCGGTGGTCAGCCGGCTGTTTGGTTGCTCTGGCGAAACCGGCGGAGATCATGTCGACGATCTCGGCGGGGGCGCTGCGGGGTGATCCGGCATCGAAGGGTGGCTCGGGGTCGTATTCGATGGTGAGCTGGATGGCTTGGGCGACCTGTTCGGATCGTAGGAGTGATGCCAGGTGGAGCGACATGTCGATTCCGGCCGAGACTCCGGCGGCGGTGATGATCTTGCCGTGCTCGACGATTCGGCGTTCAGTGGGGATGGCGCCGAAACGGCGAAGGTCATCGCGCACATACCAGTGGCTGGTGGCAGGGATGCCGTCGAGGATTCCGGCGGCTCCCAGGAGTTGTGAGCCGGTGCAGACCGAGGTGGTGAAGGTCGTGCCGGGGTGCACTCGACGGATCCAGTCGATGATCGGATGTGTGCCTTCGTTCGACATGGCGATGGTGACCACGCCTCCGGGCACGACGATGACGTCGGGGTTGGAGAGTTCGTCGTAGGAGGCATGAGCCTGCATCGTGAGACGGCGGCGCGAGTCGGTCACCGGACCGGCCTGTTCGGCGACGAACACGATCTCGCTGTCGGGGATGTCGGCCAGGACGCTGTAGGGGCCGAGCGCGTCGAGCGCGGTGAGCCGGTCGAACAGTGCGATCGCGATGGTTGTGGTCATGGGTGTTCCCATCGGTGGTCGAGAACCGCGAGTGCGGCGTGGTGTTCGCAGAAGTCAAGCCGGTGTGGTCGCGTCGTGCAACGTCGCCGCTTCCAGGGGTGGTTCCGATACGACTCCGTCGCCGACGATCAGCGCAACCGAGGCAAGCATGTGGTCGGTCGAGTCGGTCGAGTCGGTCGAGTCGGTCAAGTTGGTTGGCCGAGCTGCCGATGAGGTGTTGTCCCGCGGCCGAAGGCAACGATGATCCCCACGCAACTCGAACCAGGGCCCGAGGTGGCCATTTCCCCGGCCAGGGTCAACGAGAAGCGAGGCCGTCGTTGGTTGATCTGGTCCTTCGTCTTCTGCCCGTGTCACCTGCCGATCACGATGGCCGCACTCGCCGCGATCTTCGGCGGCTCGGCCTTCGGTGCATTGATCAGTCGTAACACGTTGGCGGTCGGACTCATCTTCGGCCTGCTGTATGCGGTCGGTGTCGGCATTGGATTCCTGCATCTCCGAAGGGCTGCCGCCGGCAAGGAATGCTCACCCGATGGTTGCGACGTCTGACAGCGTCGAGAACACGAACGACTCGAGCAGGTTGCCCGCAGCGGGCCACGAGGTAGGGGTCGGGGTCCCGCAGGCAGCCCTCAGGTCCGGCCGGCTCCGCCACCACATGCTCGCCACAGAAACGTCGCAGTGCGCTCCGGCCAGGTCGTCGGAATGGGAGTGCCCGACAGGGCCAGCGAGTACAGGAGACCGGTGGCGGCCGCGGTTGCGTAGTCGATGTCGGCATCGGCTTCCAGAAGCCCGACGTCACGGGCCCGGTCGAGAATGTGACGAAGCCGGTCTCTGCGGGGTGTCACCAGTCGCTCGCGGAAGAGCCGTAGAAGGTCGGGGTCGACCGATTCCTGGAGCATGGTCCCCACCATGCTGATGCCGTTGCGTCGGGTCACCCCGGTCCTGAACGCCTCGAGTTCGACGACGAGATCGTCGAACGGCTCGTCGCTGTCGGGGTGCTTCTCGATCTCGGCCATACTGGCGATGGCCGCAGTGGCCAGGTCGGCCTTGGAGGGCCAACGACGATAGAGGGCCTGACGGGTGGTTCCGGCCTGTTCTGCCACGGCCACCAAGGACATGGTTTCGTAGCCGACGGCGGCCAGTTGGGTTCGGGCCGCAGCCAGTACTGCGGCATCGATGTCGGCATCCCGGGGTCGACCTGGGGTGCTGGTCCTCGAAGTCATTGTCGGACTCTAGGCCCGCGAGTGTGCACACGAAGTCAACGTCAACAGGAATACGATGCAGCCTCGTTGCGATAGGCGAACCGGTGGGCGACCGGTGCCGAGTCGAGCCGGCGTGCTAGCAAGGAGCCATGACCGATCTCAGCGGACGGGTCGCCCTTGTCACCGGTGCTCAACAGGGCATCGGCCGGGCGGTGGCCGAACACTTGGCGGCAGCTGGTGCCGCAGTCGTCGTCAACCATCTCGACGGAGTTGGCGGACGACCCGACCAGG
>CALACD010000267.1 GCA_937890445.1 uncultured Acidimicrobiia bacterium
GCATCATCACGCTGCTGGTTCGCTGCCTCGCTCTCGGCGTTCAGGTCGGCCAGCTCCTCCGGCGTCGGCGCCAGGCCCGTATCGGGATGCGTTCCCCCGTTGGCCGACGCCAACCGGCCGGCAGCCGACTCGGCTGCGGCCTGAGCAACCGGCACCAGCGTCTGCGCTTCGGTCACCGCCGACGCGGCGTCGGCATTGGCCGAGTCCCGACCGGCCCGGGCATCGGCCAGCGCGGCCTCGGCAGTGCGGACCGCCCGATCCAGTTCGAGACGGGTCGATGCCGGCACCGCCTGCGCCGTCGTCTGCGTGGTGGCGTCGCTGACCGCCGTCTCGGCGTCTCGGACCGACCGGCGAGCAACCTCGACCCGTTCCAACTCCTCGACCGTCGGCTCGTCCGCGGTGTATCCGGCCCGCAGATACAACGCAGCGACCGCGGCCTCGGTGCCGGCATCGTAGACATCGTCCACCGTGCCGGGATCGAGACCCAGACGGGTCAGGGCCTCCTCCAGTTGCCGCACATCGGGCCCCGTCAACGTCGGCGTCAGATTCCGGAACGTCGGAAGATCACCCTGGAGCACCAGCACCGGTCGGCCTGCAACCTCGACGGCCACATCACCCTCCTCCAGCACCTCACCCCGGGCGATGGGCAGCCGGGTGACGATGGCGACCCCGTCAGCACCGCCCGACACCGAGATGTCGGCCGACTCGCTGAACTCCACCTGTCCCCGCACCACCACATTCGACGACAACTCCCGGGACTCGACCGGAACCGTGATCAACGACGCCACCGGCGGCTCGGCCTCCGCCGCCAGATCAGCCGGCGACTTGATCCGCTGCCCGGCCACCCAACCAATCCCCGCAGCCAGAACCGCAACCGCAGCAACGACCGCCAGCAACGACTTCCGGTCGTTCACCGTCAGCCCGCAGAGTTCTCGAACTCGGCCAACCGATCGCGGTTGACGTCGAGGAACTCCTGCTCCAACTCGACCCGCACGTCACCGAGGATGACCTCCTCGTTCAACCAACCGCCACCGCATCCGATCACGGCCTGGGCCAGGGCGACCTCTTCGGTCTGGACTTCGGCGAGCGTCGCCCGGTCGGCGTCGTCGAGCACGTTCAGTGACTGATAGAACTCGTTGATCTCCTCGTCGGTCATCTGCAACGGATCGAGGCCGGCATCGACCAACGGATCGGACTCCCAGTTCGGGCCGACGCCGGTCAACTTGTCCTCGAACTGGCTGTAGAGGTCGTCCATCGTGGTGTAGGTGAACCCGGCCTCGGCGGCACAGGCGGTCACCTCGGCCCGATAGTCGATCACTCGCTGGTCGGATTCGACGCGCTCGTAGATGGCCTCGAGCTCGGTGCCGAACTGTTCGTAGAACTGCTGCTCCGGCCCGGCGAAGAAGTCGGATTGACTCTCGGCCTGACATCCCGTCGGTTCGAAGTTCGCGTAGATCTCGTTCATCTCCTCCTCGGTCGCATCGACGGGGATGTCAGGCTGGGTCCCGTAGAGGGCCTCGTAGTACGCGTCCTGTTCGGGCTGCGACAACGAGTCGACGTAGGGCTGGTTCGGATCGACGAACTCCTCGGCTTCCATCGCACCGGCCGAGTCGTCGAAGCCGACGAGATTCGGTCCGACCTCGCTCTGGGCGAAACGCTGGGTAGAGATACCGAACCCGTACTTGGCGACCCATTCGTCGGAGAAGTACGCCAGTTCCTCGCTGTCGATGCCGAACGTCATCGACGTTGACTGATCGACCGGCGTGTACTCGAAGCCCTGGGCTCGCATACAGGTGGCGATGGACTCTTCGGCCTCTCTCTGCTCCTGGATGAACTCGGCCTGACTTTCGTCGCTCGAGAAGTCGACGGAGGTGTCGATGCCCAGGAAATCGGCGATCGGGGACTTGTACTCCAGGTCGTCGAACGACTGTGGGCGATCGGCGGCATCGATGGCGCCACTCGCGTCACCGCCCCCACAACCGGTGACCACCAGACACAGGCCGAGAAACGAAACCAACAGCTGCCGCATGTTCAACCTCATGACCGCTCAGACGCCCATCTCCGACGTTAGGTTCCATCAACGTTCGGATTGCGTACAGGAGTCGAAACACCCAGTCCGAGGTGGACTCACTGCCCGGCTTCGGCCGGGCGACTGATCACGGCCGCCACGGCGCCCAGGACCACCACACCGCCGAAGGCCTGCTGAAGCGTGAAACGCTCGCCGTTGATCGGCCAGGACGCCACGACCGCCACCACCGTCATGCCCAACATGTACAACGACGAGCGGGAAGCCGGCACGAACTTCTGCACCCAACTCATCAGCGTGTGGCTGAGGATGCCGACGACCCCGGCGACGTAGAAGAGGTAGACCCAGTCGACACCGTTCAGCAGTCGGAAGTCGGCGGGCTCGGTGAGCAGGAGAACCGCCGGGGTGATGAACAGTGCGGAGAAGAGGGTCGAGCCCGACATCCATTCGAGCGGGTGAATCTCGAAGCTCGTCCGCACGATCCGATTCCGGAGGTAGTAGCCGGTGAAGCTGAGCATGGCGACCACACCCCCGGCGACTCCCAGCGGATCGATGTCGACCTCGGGATCGTTGCCGAGAATCACGATGCCCACGCCCACGATGCCCACGATGGTCCATCCGATGTGCCAGCGCGAGGCCCGTTCACCCATCCAGCGGCCGGCGACCACCAGGATGATCCCCGGCTGGAGCGCCATCAAGATGCTCAGCACCGCAACCGAGGCCCGCTGCAACGCGAAGAACACCGACACCATGTTGAGACCGAACAGCGCCCCTGCCAGCCAGGTGTGTCGCAGAGTTTCCTTCGTCACTCGGTGGCCCGAGGCATAGGTCGCGGCGAACACGACGGGCACCGAGAGCCAGAACCGGGCCGAGGCGATGACGAGCGGGGGTGCCGTGATCAGCTTGGAGACAGGTGGGCCCAGCCCCCAGATCACGATGACAGCGGCCAGGGTGACCCCGGGTAGGCGTGCGTCGAAGCTGTCCGCGGTGGTCGCGGACGATGGAGCACGGGGGATTCGGGTGAGCTGACGCAACGAGGTCCTGTCGAAGGGGGCCGACGCCCGGTGGGAGCGACGTGCGAACGCTACCCGCCCGGGCCGCCACCGGAAGAGCCCAGCAGCGCGACAGCGGGTGGCACTTTCGCGAACAGGAACGGTGGGCCATGATGCTTCGGTGGCACCGAACCCGTCTCTCACCAGCGAATCATCCACCGGCGAGTCACCTACTCCCGAGCCACCGGCCATCGAGTTGCCCGTCATCGATCTGACCGGGGTTCGTGCCGGTGATCAGCCGGCCCGACGAAGGGCTGCCGCTCAGGTTCGAGAGGCCTTGGTCGAGGTCGGATTTCTCTCGATCGTCGGTCACGGGGTGCCATGGGGCCAGGTGTTGGACATCTACGACCAGGCCGCCCGCTATCACGAACTGCCAGACGAGGTGAAACGCCGCCACACGATGAGTGCCAGCAAGATGGGCTACAACCCACTGGGGGCGGCCCAACGCAGCGGTTTGCCCCCTGCGCTCAACGCGGCCTTCTTCCTGGCCCGACCCGGCTCGGCCCGCAATCAACTACCACCGGAAGACGACCTGCCCGGCTTCGCGGCCGCAACCGCCGACTATTACGCCGCCATGGATGAGCTGGGTCACACGTTGTTGCCGCTGTACGCCCTCGCAGCTGACATGCCGGCCGATCATTTCGGTCGGTTCTTCGATCCGGCGCTGGCAACGCTCCGCCTGAGCCATTACCCCGCCATCGCTGCCGGCGACAACCAGTGGGGCATCGATCCGCACTCCGACGCCGGGTTCATGACCATGTTGCCCACGAATCCCGTCTCGGGGCTGTGGATCCAGCTCCCTTCGGGGGAATGGTTCGCGGTCCGGCAAGAGCCCGAGTCCTTCGTGGTGAACGCGGGCGACATGCTACGACGATGGAGCAACGACCGGTTCCTGTCGACCAAGCATCGGGCCCTGAACGAGAGCGGCGGCGATCGGTACGCCATTCCCTTCTTCTTCGACCCCCGGCCGGACACGGTGATCGAGGTCCTGCCGGGTTGCGTCGACGAGTCGCACCCGCTGCGTCACGAGCCGCTCGTCTATCGCGACTACCTGACTGCCTTCATGCGCAACGGCTACGCCCCCGTCCGCGGCCAGGCGGATCAGGTCGACGATCGGCCGTAGCTGGCGACCAGGGACCGAGCGATGCGGTCGGTCTGGATCTCGGTCGAACCGTCGGTGAAGTGGGCGATGCGGGCCGCCGCCAGGTGCCGACCCAACGGGTACTCGCTGCGAAGTCCAGCCGCGCCCATGGCCTGGATGCATCCGGCGATCCCGGGCTCGGCCGCCTCGGTGGCAAACTTCTTGGCGTGAGCCGCCGGTAGCACCGCGTCGGCCGGACTGCCGTTGGAGACGGCATCGATGGCCCGGTCGGTCAATGCCTGGGCGGCCTCGAGCCGATTGGCGATGTCGGCCAACGACCAGGCCAGACCCTGGTGTTCGATGATGGGCCGGCCGAAGGTGTGACGCTGGGCGCCGTAGTCGACGGCGATGCCGAGCGAGGCCCGCAACATGGCGCAACACATGACTGCCACGTAGGTTCGTGCCCCGTTGATGCTGCTGAGCGCAGCCTTGAACGCTTCTCCGGCCGGGGCCAGGAGATCGTCATCGGTGGCCAGATAGCCGTCGAGGACGAACCCACCGGTCCCGATGGTGTGCCCACCGTAGAGATCGTGCGGAGCGGACCGGACGAACCCGTCGCGTCGACCATCGATGAGGAACGATGCGATGCCCTTGGCTCCCGCACCCTTCTCGGTTTGGACGTAACACACGATGACGTCGGATTCCGCCGCGTTGGTGATCCACGCCTTCTCACCGTCTAGGCGCCAACCGCCATCGACCGGAGTGGCCAGGGTGGTGATGGCGGCGAAGTCGCTGCCGGCCCCGGGCTCGCTGAGCGCGGTCGATCCGAATCGTCGACCGTGCAGCAGGTCGTCGAGGTAGCGCTCCTTGTGGACATCGGTGCCACGGCGGGCGATGTTGGCGGCAACGTTGTGGGTGTTGACCAGGCTGAAGGCGAAGGCCATCGAGGACCGACTCAGGGCATCGATGACGGCGACCTTGGCCCCGAAGTCCATTCCCAGGCCGCCCTGGGACACCGGCACCTCGATGCCCAACAAGCCGAGTGTTGCCGCTTCGCGCAGCGCGTCGACGGCCATGACGCGATCCCGGTCCCAGGCTTGGGCGTTGGGGGCGACGGTGCGCTCGCCGAAGTCCTCGACGACGGAGAGGAGTTCGTCGAGATCGGTGGGCCTGATCACGATCGGTTGGCCGCCATCGACGTGGTCTCGATCATGAGTCGCGTGCCGAACACCGATGCTTCGACGCCGTCGGCGCGGTCGACGCTCACCCCGGCCGCGGCCAACGCTCCGGCTGCCGCCTCGGGGTTCTCGGTCTGGAGCACCAGAGCGAACATGCCCTCCTGGCCCTCGTCCAGGAACTGTTGGATACGCCCGGCGAAGGGCCGGCTCGCATCGTGCGGGGACACCAGTTCGATGACACCACCGGTCGGTGGCCTGCACACGACCGACACGACGCCTCGGTCGGTGTCCACCTCCGGAGGTGTGGAATCCAGGGCGAAGCCTTCGGTATAGGGCCGGGCCGCCTCCTCGGCGTCGTGGACGGCGATGATCACCCGGGCGATCCCGGCAATCTCGGGTTGTCCGATCGGGTCGTCGCTTCGCTCGGTGAAGGAGTTGGTCGGGTAGACCCGCACCAGCACACCGTGGGTGGATCGTGGGTGGATGTCGCGCCCGGCGGCGCCCGGCATCAGCGGCAGGACGTCGAGGCCCCGGGCTGCGAGTTCGACCGCCTCGGCGTCGGGGTCGGCGGCTTCGAGCATCAAGGCGAACAATCCCTCGCCACGGCGGTCCAGGAAGCCCTGCAGACTTCGGCCCAACGGGGACGATGCTTCGACCGGTGACATGAGTTCGATGTTGCTGCCGCCTTCGGGCACACACATGCCGACGTGCACGCCCAGACTGGCGACGGTGGAGGCCGATGCGTCCACGACGGGCATACCGAAACAACGGCGAAAGGTGTCGACGGTCGACGCGAAGTCGGTGACGGCGATGGCGATCCTGGGCATTCCGGTGATCATGGTGGTCCCCCGATGATGGTGATGGTTGTTGCCGAGCGAGCTTAGGTTGGCTGGGAGGTCGACCTCGACTCGTGACATCATCACGATCCGGTCATCACGACAACCGATCACCCACGACAACCGATCACCCACGACAGAGGACCATCATGGCGAAGGCGTACTGGATCAGCGTGTACCACGAGGTACGAGACGACGAGAAGCTCGCGGCCTACGCGAAGCTGGCCGGGCCGGCCATCCGGGAGGCAGGCGGTACGTTCCTGGCTCGCGGCACCGCAGCCAAGGCGTACGAGGCCGGTCTGCTGCAACGTACGGTCCTGATCGAGTTCCCGTCGCTGGATGCAGCCGTCGCCTGTCATGACGGTGCCGGCTATCAGGCGGCCCTCGATGCGTTGGGCGACGCCGTCACTCGGGACCTGCGCGTCGTCGAAGGCCTGGACGAGTAGCCCCACCGGTCCCAGAACCGACCCGCCGGAACGGATCATCCCTGTGCAGTATCACCTCGATGGGTTCTCCCCCGGTGACCCCAACCGGTTGCCGGCAGCGCCCGGGTTGGGCGAGTCCGGCCCGGTCGTCGCACCGTCCGAGGTCGACGTGTTGATCGTCGGGTGCGGCCCGGCTGGCCTGACACTGGCCACCCAGCTCTCGACCTTCGCCGGCATCACCACCCGCATCGTCGACCAGAAGCTCGGTCCGCTCCGTATCGGGCAGGCAGATGGTGTGGCGTGCCGGTCGATGGAGATGTTCGAGGCCTTCGGGTTCAGCGAGCGCGTGCTGAAGGAGGCCTACTGGGTCAACGAGACGACCTTCTGGCGACCGGACCCGATCGATCCGGCCAGGATCGCTCGGGCTGATCGGATTCAGGACGTCGAGGACGGGCTCTCGGAGTTTCCTCACGTCATCGTCAGCCAGGCCAGGGTCCACGACTTCTTCCTGGACACGATGCTGCGATCGCCGCGTCGGCTCGTCCCCGACTACGGACGCCGCTTCGTGCACCTCACGATCGAGCCAAGCCCCGATCCGGACCAGCGGTCGTCGTCCGAGCCGTTGCCGTATCCGGTGACGGCGACGCTCGAGCGCGTCGACCCGGGTCACGAGGGTGAGATCGAGACCGTGCGGGCCCGCTACGTGGTCGGCTGTGACGGGGCCCGCAGCGCGGTACGTCGATCGCTGGGCGTGGCGCTTCGGGGCGATACCGCCAACAAGATCTGGGGTGTCATCGACGTGCTCGCCGTCACCGACTTCCCCGACATTCGACTGAAGTCCGCCATCCAGTCGTCCACCAGCGGCAGCGTGCTCGTCATTCCCCGCGAGGGCGGCTACCTGGTCCGGCTCTACACCGAGCTCGGTGAGCTGGAGACGGGTGAGCGCGCCGCCGACCGGGCCATCGCCGAGGGTGACATCGTCGCAGCTGCTCAGCGAGTCCTGCACCCCTACACCTTGGAGGTCAAAGAGGTGGCCTGGTGGTCGGTCTACGAGATCGGTCAACGGCTGTCCGACACCTTCGACAACGTCTCGCCGAGTGACGTCGACGCCGAGCGGCGGGTGTTCATCACCGGCGATGCCTGCCACACCCACAGCCCGAAGGCGGGGCAGGGCATGAATGTCTCGATGGCCGACAGCTTCAACCTCGGCTGGAAGCTCGCGTCGGTGCTGCTCGGCCGCTCGAAGCCCGAGCTGCTCGGCACCTACTCGGCGGAACGACAGACCATCGCCCAGGAACTGATCGACTTCGATCGAGACATGGAGACCCTCTTCGCAGCCCGCGCCGCAGCGACGAGCCAACCAGCTGCCAACAACACGGCTGCGGCGGAGCAGGTGAAGTTCCAGGACTATTTCACGAAACATGCCAGGTTCACGGCTGGTGTCGAAACGCACTATGCGCCGTCGCTGATCACACAGGCCGCCGATCATCAGCATCTTGCGGCGGGGTTGACGGTCGGCAAGAGGTTCCACTCCGAACTCGTCGTACGGTTGAGCGACGCCAAGCCCGTCCATCTCGGTCACACCATCAAGGCTGACGGCCGTTGGCGAATCTTCGCCTTCGCCGATGCTGAGGTCCCCAGCGGGCCCAACTCCCGTCTCGCTCGACTCTGCGACTTCCTGGGCTCGGACCCCGACTCTCCCGTGCAGCGCCATACCCCGGCCGATGATGATGTCGACTCGGTGATCGACGTCCGTGCCGTGTGTCAGCAATATCACCGTGACCTGGCGTTCGATGCCATGCCGACGTTCCTGCGTCCCCGCAAGGGCCGGCTGGGGCTGGTGGACTACGAGAAGATCTTCTGCCCCCACCTTCCGGCCGGGCCCGACATCTTCGATGAGCGGGGCATCGACCGGGACCTCGGCTGCATGGTTGTCGTCCGACCGGATCAGTACGTGGCCGATGTCCTACCGCTCGATGGCCACGAGCGTCTCGCCGACTTCTTCGCCCGCCTCCTGCAAACCCGAGACTGACCCAGCGAGTCGAACGACGTAGCCCTCGGGGGACCCGTGCCCCCGAGCAGTCGGCTGCGATGCTGTGAGCGCCGGCAAGCAACTCGGCACGTGAGACTCGCCCAGCGAGTCGAACGACGTGGGCCATGAGGGACTTGAACCCCCGACCCCCTCCATGTCATGGAGGTGCTCTAGCCAACTGAGCTAATGGCCCCGGAGATCGAGATGCTAGCAGCGAGATGGGCTCGCCAACCACTGTGTCCCAGGTTTCGGCCATCACCCGATCTTGGTTGCCCTCGATCCGCCCGATGGCGGTTCCTGGTTCCGGCGGCCCAGCACCGATGCGGCCTAGATTCAACGGTGTGTTGGCCGAAAGCAACCCGTTGGTGCAGTCCTTGGCCCGGGCCGTGCGTTCGGGTGATGTCGACGGTCTCGCTGCGTTGTTGACCGAACACCCGGCAATCGCCGTCGAGCGTTACCGCAGCGAGGCGTCCTCGCGAGCCGCACTGCATCTCGTGACTGATTGGCCCGGCAACTTCCCGCGGGCGGCCGAGATCATCTCGACCCTGGTCGCGGCCGGAGCCGACGTCAACGCCCGATTCGAAGGGGACCACCGCGAGACCCCGCTGCATTGGGCTGCGAGTTGCGACGACGTCGTGGCCCTGGACGCGTTGCTCGATGCCGGGGCCGACATCGAAGCCGATGGTGCGGTCCTCACCAACGGAAGTCCACTGGCCGACGCAGTCGTGTTCGCCCAATGGGACGCGGCACGCCGGTTGGTGGAACGGGGGGCCGCAATGACGATCTGGCAGGCTGCAGCGTTGGGCGACGTGGTCGAGTTGCGGCGGTTGCTGGACGACGCCAACGCCGACGCCGACGCCGACGAGGTCACGAACGCGTGTTGGCATGCTTGTCGCGCAGGCCAACTGGCGGCCGCCCAACTGCTGAGTGGCCGTGGCGCGGATCTCGATCGGGTCGGCCACGACCATCTGACCCCCCGTCAGGCCGGTCGGGCCTCTGGAAATGCCGATCTCGTCACCTGGCTCGAGTGACCTCGATGTCGTCGGACAGGTTCTCGATCGCCATCCCGAGCACACCGCCATCAAACGCTCAAGGTTGCCTCCGTCGGGGTCGAAGCTGGGTCAACGAACGGGGTGGCGGTGCAAGGATCAACAAATCGGAGGTGGGTGGTCGTCAGTTTGGCGGTGGCGATGCTGGCCGCAGCGTTCACGAACGTGGGACCACGGCGAGATCCCCGTGTGCTGGGAGCAACGCAGTCGAACGTCGCGTACGACTACTACAACGAGTTCGCCCCATCCTCGTCACCCATCCAATGGACCGGGGACCGTGGCAGCTGCCAGGCAGGCACCATCAGCGCTGCCTACAAGGATGATGTCGTCGAACGCATCAACTATTTCCGGCGGCTGGCCGGTGTGCCGCCAACGAACCGCTCCGCCGACCTCGACACCAAAGCCCAAGCCGCGGCACTCATCCAATCCTTCCTGAAGACCCCGACTCACGAACCAACCGCCGGAAGCGTTTGCCATACTGCCGAAGGAGCGGCCGCATCGAACGCATCGAACCTCTCGTTGACGAGCGGGATTCAGACGATCGGCAATCAGTTCATCCGCGACCATGGCAAGCCGGGCGTCGGCATCGCCTCCGACGTGAACAGAGGGGTCGGACATCGAGCGTTTCTGCTGTCTCCGGATCTGCGTACCGTCGGAATCGGAGACGTCCCCGGCCTCCCCGGTGACCGCGGTGCCATGGCCATCCATGTCACCGCAAACACGTTCAACGTGACCGCCCCACAGTTTCAGGCCTGGCCGCCTGC
>CALACD010000268.1 GCA_937890445.1 uncultured Acidimicrobiia bacterium
ACCCGAAGCCCTGCTCCGCAGGGCCAACATGCCGATTGCTCAGCAGTCTCCTAGTTGACGTCGTCGACGAATTCGACCCAGTTGCCGTCGGGATCGGTGACCATCGAGATGGTCACGCCCGGTCGCACCTCGGACTGGTCGATGACCACCTTCGAGCCGGCGGCCCGACAGGCTTCGGTGATCTCGGCCAGATTCGACACCTGCATGGTGAAGTACCGGAAACCGGTCGCACCGGTGATACCACCGGGAGGGGCCGCGGTCTCCGGCTTGTCGTCGAGACTCACCAGCTTGATCAGGGTGGTCCCACACATGAGTCGATGCATGGTCCCTTTCATCGCCCCTGGCATCGGCGTGTCGGCGACGTGCTCGAAGCCGAGCACGTCCCGATAGAAGGCCAACGCGGTCTCGCTGTCGCTGACCACGATGCCGAGGTCGATCGAATCTTTTCGCAGTGTCACACCCATGGAAGGCGACGCTAGCGCACGGCTTGCCGATCCAACCCACCCGCAATCCGCTCGAATCCCAGCGAACCGTGTGCATATCCGGTCGCTGAGCGACCGGATATGCACACGGAACTCTCGAGGACCGACCCGAGGACGTTGGTCCGCCACCCCTACACGGCTGCGCTGCGAACAAGAAACCGAGCCCCCCGAACAAGCGAGTGCTTGGTGACGGTGCTACCTTCGCGAACGTGTGACGCCCACCACACGGGGAACCACTACGGGAGGAACCCATGACCGCACTCGAAGACCCCCCAGTCCTTGCCACGGCGACGCTGGCCCCCACCGGAGCCGAATACCTGGAAAGCCTCCGCGATGGACGAACCGTCTACTTCCATGGCGAAAAGGTCAAGGACGTCACCACCCATCCTGCATTCCGCAACAGCGCTCGCTCGATCGCCCGCATGTACGACGCCCTGCACGACCCGGAGATGCAGCCGAAGCTGATGTCGGAGACCGACACCGGATCGGGAACCCTCACCCACAACTTCTTCAAGGTACCCAAGACCGTCGACGACCTCGTCGCCTCACGCGATGCCATCGCCGAGTGGCAGCGACTCGTCTATGGCTGGATGGGACGTAGCCCCGACTACAAGGCCTCGTTCCTGGCGACCCTCGGTGCCAACACCGAGTACTACGGCGACTACGCCGACAACGCGGCCCGCTGGTATGCGGAGTCCCAGGAGAAGGTGCAGTTCTGGAACCACGCCATCGTCCACCCTCCCGTCGATCGCCACCTTCCCGCCGATCAGACCAAGGGTCTGGCCATGCACGTCGAGAAGGAGACCGACAACGGCCTCGTCGTCTCGGGCGCCAAAGTGGTCGCCACCGGATCGGCGCTGACCAACATGAACTTCATCGCCCACTTCGGCCTGGTTCCATTGAGCGACCCGAACTACGCCATTGTCTGTACCACCCCGATGGACACCCCCGGCGTGAAGCTCATCGCCCGGAACTCCTATGAGTTGCAGGCTGCTGCAGTGGGCAGCCCGTTCGACTACCCGCTGTCGAGCCGGATGGACGAGAACGACTCGATCCTCGTCTTCGACTCGGTCGAGATTCCCTACGAGAACGTGTTCCTGTTCGGCGACGTGGCCAAGGCCGACGCCTTCTTCCCCGAGACCGGCTTCATCCCCCGCTTCACCTTTCACGGGCTCACCCGCCTGTGCGTCAAGATGGATTTCATCGCCGGCGTGCTGTCGAAGGCGCTCCGGGCCACGGGCACCTCGGAATTCCGAGGCGTCCAGGCCAACCTGGGCGAGGTCATCGCCTGGCGCAACCTGCTCTGGGGTCTCAGCGATGCCTGCGCCAAGTCGCCCGATCCCTGGGTCGGTGACGCCATCCAGCCCAGCATGGCCTACGGCATGGCCTATCGAGCGTTCGCTCCGACCATTTACCAGAGGATCAAGCAGATCGTCGAAGAAGTCGTTGCCAGCGGCCTCATCTACGTGAACTCGAATGCGGCCGACTTCAAGTCGGCCGAGATCCGGCCCTACCTCGACAAGTACGTTCGTGGTTCGAACGGTATCGAAGCCCTCGATCGCATCAAGATCATGAAGCTCCTGTGGGATGCCGTCGGCAGTGAGTTCGGCGGCCGCCACGAGCTGTACGAACGCAACTATGCCGGCAACAACGAGCAGATCAAGATCGAGAACGTCGCGGTTGCTGATCTCACCGGCGTGCTGGGAATGATGGAAGGTATGGCCGACACCTGCATGTCGGAGTACGACCTCGACGGTTGGACGTCGCCGGACTTCATCAACCCCGGCGACGTCTCCCTCGTCGGGCGCGACTGGGCCTGAGTGGACCAGTGGCCGCCTATGTGATCGTGCGAGTCGAGGTGACCGACCCCGATCAGTACGACAAGTACAAGCTGCTCACCCCGGCAGCAGCATCCGCGCACGGTGGCACGTTCATCGTGCGCGGCGGGCAGCACGAGACGTTGGAGGGACCCGACGACGACCGGAGGGTCGTTGTCCTGGAGTTCTCGGACTACGAGACCGCCAAGGCGTTCTACGAGTCGCCCGAATACCGCGAGGCCCGTGCCGTACGCGATGGAGCGGCCGAGATGCACATGACCGTGGTCGAGGGCGTCTGAGGGCCCGGCTCGGGGCCACTGACCGGAGACGGTTTCAGGCCCCGAGCCGCAGACCGGCGAGGTAGAAGTCGGCCAGCTGTCGACCAATCTCCTCAGGTGTCGACGAACCCCGCGGTGGCAACCATCTCACTGCGGCCAACATGCCATCGAAGATGGCTCGAACGACCACCTCGGCGTCGATGGAAGCCGAGAACACGCCGGACTCGATTCCTTCGCGAGCCAATTCGATCCACAGCGAGACGTTCTCGGAGCGGCGGGCCTGGATGGCTCGCAACTCGGGGGTTTCGGTGATGTACTGACGGTCATTCAGCAGGATCCGGGCTACAGCCGGCTCATCAGCGATCCAGCCGATGAAGGCACGAATCAGCTGATGCATCGCCTCCGCGGGGTCCGATGCGCCGGCGATGATCCCCGCATCACGCTCATGGGCATCCGACAGCCCATCCACGAGGATCTCGACGACCATCTGGTCCTTCGAAACGAAGTGGTGGTAGAGACTGCCCGAGAGGATGCCGCCCTCCTCCGCGATGTCTCGTACCGTCGTGTGCGCGATGCCCTTCGCGGCAAAGACCTCGGCCGCTATGTCGAGAAGCTCCTGTCGTCTCGCGCTCCCCGACCGGGGGGCGGGTTTGGCGCTGGCCAGGGGGAGATCCATCACCGGCCAACAGTAGCCGAAGGCGATCGCTTGCTTGGGATCGCAGACACCAACCACTGGAGAGTTCACATCGCCGTAGCACGCATCACCGGATGCAGTTCGGGCTTCGGGCGTGCGGCAACGCTCGGCCGAGGTGACCAGAACCAGCCGGCTAGAACCAGTTGTTCTTGTCGACGACGTTGATCAGTGGCTCGCCGGCTGCAAACCGCTGCGCGTTCTCGACCAGGATCGCAGTCCGCCTCTCGTACCAGCCCGGTGCGCCCTGGATGGCCACATGTGGCGTGAGCAGGACGCCGGGCAGATCCCACAACGGGTGGTCGGCCGGCAGGGGCTCGGGGCAGACGACATCCAGGCCGGCGCCGGCCAGGCATCCGGATCGGACAGCATCGACGAGATCGTCGGTCACCACCAGCGATCCGCGGGCAATGTTGCACAGATACGCGGTCGGCTTCATCAGGCCGAGCCTCCGTGCGTCGAACATGCCGACTGTCTGCGGTGTCTCCGGCGCCGTGACCAGCACGAAGTCGGCTCGGGGCAACAACGCATCGAGCCGATCAGCCGGGGCGAGCTCGTCGAATCCTGCCGGCGCCTGCGTGACCCGGGGATCCACGCCCAGCACCGTCATCCCGAACGCCTTGCAGAGGCGACCGGCCTCGGCCCCCGAACCTCCGACACCTACCACCAACGCCGTGCTCGAAGCCAGGTCGATCATTGGTTCGTCCCGCTGCCAGCGCCGATCGGTCTGGTGTCGGAACGAACGATCGAGACGACGGGAGAATGCCAGCACGAAGCCGAGGAGATGCTGCGCCAGATGTTCGTTGTAGATGCCGCGCATGTTCGTGACGACGACGTCGGACTCCAACAGACCAGGGTGGAACCAGTCGGGGCCGAGACCGGCCAGCGGTGCGGCAATCCAACGGAGTCGGGTGGCCGAGGCGAACAGTTCGGGTGGCACCGTGCCGTAGGCAGCGTCGGCATCGACGATGGCCTCGGACGCCTCGGTCGGATCCGAGAACAGCTCGACCCGACATCCTGGCACGGCTCGAGCCAGAACATCAGGCCAGTCCGGCTCGACGTAGGGCGGCAGGAGCACCATTCGGAACGTCACGACGAGATCGGGGCGATCACTCGGCGGAGGCGTCGGCCATGGCTCGCCAGACCTTTTCAGGACTCAACGGCATCTCCATGTGACGTACTCCCAGATGAGAGACTGCGTCGATCACGGCGTTGTACACCGCGGGGATCGACCCAACGGTGCCCGACTCGCCCACGCCCTTGGCACCCAACTCATTCACCCAGGTCGGCGTCTCGAGATGGATGACCTCGAACGAGGGAACCTCCATGGCCGAGATGACCGAATAGTCCATGAAGTTGCTCGTCAGCAGGTTGCCGTCGACGTCGTAGACGATCTCCTCCAACAGGACCTGGGCGATGCCCTGCGCCATTCCCCCATGCACCTGACCTTCGGCCAGCAATGGATTCATGATGGTGCCGGCATCATCGGCCGCCACCAGCCGCAGCAGTTTGGCGGCTCCGGTGTCCTGATCGACCTCGACGACGGCAACGTGAGCACCGCACGGGAAGGTGGGCATCTCGGCGGTGAAGTCGTGGAACTCATACATCGGTTCGACCAACGAGGCCGCCAGATCATCCCAGCCGACGGACACAGCAGGGCTTCCGACCACGTGGAATGCCCCCGTTTCGGAGTCGAGCACGACATCGTCGGCTGCGGCCTCCATCATGTCGGCGGCCTTGCTGCGGGCCTGATCGACCAGTTGCGTCGTGGCGGCCGCAATGGCCGACCCCCCGAGCTGGACCGAGCGGGAACCAACGGTGAGACCGCCCCGTTCGACTTGATCGGTGTCGCCATGGATCACGTCGATCAGATCCATCGGGACACCGGTTCGATCGGCCACGATCATGGCCCAGGTCGTCTCGTGGCCCTGCCCGTACGGCGTGGAACCGCTGATGACCTTCAGGCGTCCATCGGGACCGAACTCGACCGATCCGAACTCGCCGCCCGGACCACCAGCCGTGATCTCGACGTAGACACCGATGCCGACGCCGAGCAGTGAACGGTCTGAGCGATTCCGACGAGCCGCCTGCTCGGCCAGAACCTCGTCGTAGCCGACACCCTCGAGGGCCAGTCGAAGGGCCTCGGGATAGTCCCCGACGTCGTACACGGTGCCGATGCCGGTCGTGTAGGGCTCGGTGAACCTCGGGACAAGGTTCTTGCGTCGAACCTCGGCCGGATCCATGCCGATCTCGTCGGCATAGCGGTCGATCATCCGCTCGATGGCAACGGCCGCCTCAGGCCGGCCCGCACCCCGATAGGCGGTGGTCGAGACCTTGTTGGTGACCACGGTCGTTGCATTGAATCCGACATTGCGGATCTCATAGGTACCGGTCAACATCCGCTGGGTCATGCCGGCCAGCACCGCGCCGATGATCGGGTACGCGCCCGCATCCTGGAACACGTCGAGCTGGTAGGCCGTGATCAACCCGTCGCGGGTGCCGCCGAGCTTTGCGTACTGGATCTGGCCCCGCCCCTGCGGCATGGCAGTGACGTTCTCGGAGCGAGTCTCGGTCCACTTGACGGGTCGTCCGACGGCCCGCGAATACCAGCCGATGATCAGCTCCTCGGGGTAGGTGCGGCTCTTGGCTCCGAACCCACCGCCGACGTCGGGTACCACCACGCGCACCGCCTCGGTGGGGAGCTCGAAGATCTTGGCCAAGAGATCACGGGTCGGGTGTGCGCCCTGGCAGGCCGAATAGTGCACCAGCCGTCCATCGTCGGTCCACCACGCTGCACCACTGCGGGTCTCGATCGGCGCCGCCGTCAGTCGCTGGTTGACGATGCGTTCCGCCACCACCACCTCGCAGTCCGAGAAATCGGCCTGGCCCTCGGACGTCATGCGGCTGAGCACGTTGCTTCCGACGTCGGGGAACAGGACGACCTCGTCGAGGGCCGACTGTTCGACATCGACGACCGCGGGCAGCACGTCGTAATCGACGATCACCAGTTCGGCAGCGTCGACGGCTTGGGCCTTGGTCTCGGCCAGGACGGCCACGATCGGTTCACCCACGTACCGAACGGTGCCGCCGTTGATGAACGGGCGGCGCATCTCCTCGGGAAAGATCGGCAGCACGTTGGGAGCCGACCCCATCGCCTCGATGTCGGCGGGGGTGAACACCGCAACGACCCCAGGCGCCGACCGGGCTTCGCCGACATCGATGCCCGTGATGCGAGCGTGGGCCGCAATCGACCGAACATAGGTCAGATGGACGGCTCCCTCCAGAACGAGGTCTTCCACATAGGACCCACCCACGGTCAGGAAGGCCGGGTCCTCCCGGCGCACGACGCTGTTGCCAAGAATGCTCACGTTTGACTACTCCAAGGGTTGGAAGGAAAGAGAGAAAGAGATCCGTGTCGGCAGGCCGTCCCACCGGGAGCTACGGTTCAGCGAACCAGCAGGACCTTGCCGGTCGTCGCTCGACCTTCGAGATGCTCGTGGGCCACCCGGGCATCGGCCAGCAGGATGCGTTCGCCGATTCGGACGTCGAGCGAACCGTTGCCGACCCAGGCGAACAGGTCGTTCGCCCGCGCCTCGAGATCGGCTCGGGTGGCGGTGTAGTCACCCAAGGTAGGGCGTGTGAGGAACAGTGAGCCGCCTTGCATCAGCCGCAACGGGAGGACCGGTGCCACCGGACCCGACGCATTGCCGAAGGTGACCATCATGCCGCGCCGCTTCAGAATCTCGAGCCCGCGCTCGAACGTGTCGGCCCCGACACCGTCGTACACGACGTCGAGGGGCCGAGGCCCGGCGATGGCCTCGATGGCATCCCCGAAGTCGACGTCCCGGTACTGGATCACGTGATCAGCCCCGGCCGCAGCTGCCAGAGCAGCCTTGTCGGCCGTGCCGACGGTGGTGAACACCTCGGCGCCGCGCATCTTGGCGATCTGGATCAGGAGCAGGCCGACACCACCGGCTCCGGCGTGCACCAGGCACCGATGGCCAGGCTCGAGCGGAAACGTCGACGTCGCCAGGAAGTGAGCTGTCATGCCCTGCAGCATGACGGCCGCCGCCTGCTCGGTGGACACACCGTCGGGCAGGCGCAACGCCCGCTCGGCCGGCACCAGGACAGCCTCGGCATAGGAACCGTTGACGCCGGACCACGCCACCCGTTCGCCAACTGCCAGGTCCGAGACATCGGGACCCACGGCCGTGACCACGCCTGCGCCCTCGTTACCCGGCGTGAAGGGCAGGGGCAAGGGATACAACCCGCCCCGGTGATAGGTGTCGATGTAGTTGACACCCGCTGCCTCCAGTTCGACCCGCACCTGACCCGGACCGGGCACGACGTCGTCGACCTCGATCCACTCCAGAACCTCGGGCCCGCCGGTCGCGGCCACTCGAATTGCCTTCACCACAGTCTCCTTCTTCGCAGCCGACTGGCGACGGATCACATATCGATGGCGTTGCGCGTGGTTTCCACGATTTCCCCGAAGTCGTCGAGCTCCTCGGCCGACAACGTCGCGTAGAAGCCTGCCATGATGCGGGCGGTGATTGCTTCGGCCTCCAGCCGCTGCTCGCGCACCTCGGCCGGGTCTCGGAACGGACCCTTGAAACCCATGGCCTCGGCATAGCCGGGACCGGTCCGAGGCGGTGCGTTGGTCGAAGCCAGGATGGCGTCGAGCGGAGTGATACCGACGCTGATGATGGCGTTGATGTGAGCGGCTCCGCGCATCTCGCGCAGGACCTGAGTCGTCAGTGCCACTCGTCCGAAGACGGTGTCGGGCGCCGGCAACGAGCGCCAACCGGCGAACAACGCTCCCAGAGAGGCCGGGGCTGCGTCGATGATGCGCCTCCCCAATACGTCCAGGCGATCGAGCCGATCGGGGTCGAACACACTCAGTGCGGCATCGCCCCAGCCGATGACGAGCCCCGCATAGTGCTCGGCGACCTCGGCGTGACTCATCCCCGGAGGGAGACCAGTCCATGCCTGCTCGACCAGGTCTGGTGCGACGAAGGCCAGGGCTCCGATCGCGACATCCAGCGGACAACTTCCGAGCACGCCGGCGCGGCCGACGTGTCGGAAGTCATGCCCGTTCTGCATGCCGAGTTCCAGCCCGTAGGTGGTCGTCGCCTCGGCCATCATCCACCCCCGGGTGAACTGTTGCAGTGGCTTGAACGTACGCTCGACCGCCTCGGCTGGAGTGGCCATCAGCTGAAGTTCGTCTCGTACTCGGTGGTGTCGGTGTAGAGGTGCTCGGCCGGCAGCATCTTGGCGTAGTTGAGCGCGCCGTCGATGTCGTGGCGCCACACCTCGTCGGGGAGCTCGTACAGGACCTCGACGCCGTAGCCGTTGGGGTCGGTGATGTAGACGCTGTGGGTCATGCCGTGATCTACCCGGAGCGGATTGGTGAGCGCTCCGTTGCTCTCGAGGAACTTGACCTGTTCCATCCACGACTCCCGATCGGGGTAGGTGATGGCGATGTGGTTGATGGCGCACGAGGTGCCGGCCAGACTCCATTCGGGGTTCTCCGGCATGGAGGGCACCTCGACGAGGGCGATGTCGTGGTGATTCACATCGTCGGTGACACCGCTGTAGAAGCGCATGGTCATGTTCGGGCGATCGTCGCGGGGCTTCAGCTCACCGACCTGTTTGAACCCGAGCATGTCGCACCAGAAATGATGCGACTCCTCGATGTTCCGCACGTTGAGCACCAGGTGGTTGAACCCCTTTGGGGTCACGGCTGCGGTTCGTGTCTTGATCTCTTCGCTCATTCGGGTGTCTCCTGTCTCGACCGATTCTCGGTCGCTCTACCTTATGTTGCACAACACCTGTTGTCAGCCCGCACCGGGCCCGCCGACACAGCTCCTAGAGGGCTTCCAGACCCGGTTTCACCTCGGCTGCAATCCACTCGGGGATGTCGTCCTCCTCGTGGCAGAAATGCTCGAACACCACCTCGTCGAGGCCGAGAGCCCGGAGCTGACCGACATGGTCGAGGAGCTCTTCGACACTTCCTCGCCATGGTCCGTGCCCGGCCGCGATGGCGTCCTCGAGCGAGATTCCCGAACCCTCGGGAGCCATCATGTCGAGGAAGCGCTGCAGCGCCAGGTCCTCGTTGCGTTCGTCGGGGCCGATGGTGGCGAAGATCAGCATCGAACGCCGGATTTCCGCCGGATCTCGCCCCACGTCGGCACAGTGGCGTTCCAGCGCGTCGATGGACTTCTTGTAATCGGCGGGCAGCATCGGGGTCGCGTTCCATTCGTGGGCGTGTTCGGCCACGATGCGCATGGTTCGCCTGGGACCGGTGCCACCGATCAGGATCTCTGGCCGCCCGGGCGGAGGGTGCGGCTTGGAGTTGGTTCCCTTGATGTTGTAGTAGTTGCCCTCGAACGTTCCGTTCTCGGAGTACCACAGCTCCTTCATCAACGCGATGGCTTCTTCCAACCGGTCGTATCGCTCGGTCGGTGCCGGGAAGTCGAGCCCATAGACCTCGTGCTCGTCGGGGTACCAGCCGGCCCCGAGTCCGAGGATGAACCGGCCGCCGCTGAGAGCGTCGAGCTGCTGAGCCATACGACCGACGTTCACCGGCTCTCGAAACGTCACCGGTGTCACCAGAGGACCGAAGCGAAGTCGACTCGTCGTCTCGGCCGCGATCACGAAGGACAGGTAGACGTCGATCGCTTCCTTCTGTTTGCCGTTGTAGTAGTGGTCGGACCGGAACAGACTGTTGAACCCGAGCCGATCGATGAGCTGGCAGACGTGCTTCCAACGATCCCAGGTCAGTGGCGTTGCCTCGCCGATGATGATCCCGACATCCAGCTGACTGCTCATGACCGCTGCTCCTTCGATGACCGACGTTGGCCACAGCATCGCTGCCTGGCCAGCAAGTATCAAGAATTCGCCTTCGGCGACCAACCTAGCGCATGATTGGTGCGCGTTCGAGCGTGATCGAGGATTCAGTTCTACGCTTGCACGACCCACCGATCAGGAGGCCAAGATGCCCGACATCGTCCATTCCAGCACCATCACCCTCGAGGGAGCGCGTCGCGTTCTCGATGCCGCGCTCGCCAAGGCCGAGGAGATGGACCTCCTCTTCTGCATCGCTGTGGCCGACCCCTCGGGCGAACCGGTGATGACCGTTCGCATGGACGGAGCGCCGCGACTTTCGGCC
>CALACD010000269.1 GCA_937890445.1 uncultured Acidimicrobiia bacterium
TGATCTGCGGGCACCACCAGCACATCGCCTTCGTCCTCGAAGTCATCGAAGCCCGTCAATCCGATCAGGGCAGCGTCGGCATCGCCTCGATCGAATCGTTGTTCGACGAAGGCGAGGGGGACCATCGGTGGGTCCTCGAGGATGCGCTTGCTGATGCGGTCGCCCATTTGTCCGGTGACCACCACAGCGTGCGTGGCGCCCGCCTCGCTGATCCCGTCGAGCACATAGGAGAGCATCGGACGGCCACACAACAGGTGAATTGGTTTGGGCCGTTCCGATCGCATCGTCGCCCCCGAACCAGTAGCGAGAACCAGGGCCGAAAGTGGTCGTTGCACCGCGGTATCCATCCTTCTCCGGTCGTAGTCCGGTCAGGGGTTCATCACCCGTCGAAACTCTCGAGGCGAAATGTGCTCCCGGGACAGGATTCGAACCTGTAACGGCTGGATTCAAAGTCCAGTGTTCTACCAGTTGAACTACCCGGGATCGACGCTGAACCGTAGCCGAATCCAGCGACGAATCCGTTGTTCGATCAACCGTCCAGGCCCGTCGGGCCAGACGATCACGGTTCGAGACCGTTGCGGGCGGCGACGACTCAGGTAGCCTCGTCCCCCTCATGGGATCCCTGATCAAGAAGCGCCGTAAGCGCATGCGCAAGAAGAAGCACCGCAAGCTCCTGAAGCGCACCCGCGTTCAGCGTCGTAACAAGAAGTAACGACCGAAAATCAACGTCAACAACCTTCCGGAGACCACCCTGCTGGGGTGGTCTTCGTGATGATGCGGCCAGGCCCCGGGTGGGCACCGGTGACGAACCAACTCGATCCGCTGCCCGCAAGCGTCGGCCGCTGACCGGATGCTTCCGCCAGTGCGTCACGCCAGCGGACGAGCTCCGGGGCGACGAGCAGAGCAGCCGTCTCGAGATCATTGGGACTCTCGGTGTTGGTGGGCCCTCCCAGCGCATCCCAGGCCCGGTAGACGGCCGGCGTCGGGCAGGCGACGGGCGGAGTCAACAGCGTGATCGTCCGCGACGCATACGGCAACGGCTCGACGATCTCGCCCATCCCGCTGACCCGGGCCCGGCCACCGACGAGACAGAACGCGACGTCGGCGCCGATCGCGGCCGCTCCGACGACGTCGTCGTAGCCACACCAACGGAGCACGGCGGCGGCATCAGCCGATCCACCCCCCAGCCCGGCCTGCGACGGGATCCGCTTGATCAGATGAACGCCTGCGGATCGACCGGCCAGGCCGAGGGCCCGGTTGACCAGATTGCCCGGTCCGGTATCCACGTCTGCGGCGGCGCCCTCGATGGTCAGTCCATTGCCGGCGGGATCGATGACGAGCTCATCGAAGAGATCGAGGGTGACCATCTCGGCGTCGATCAGATGCAGCCCGTCGCTGCGCACTCCGGTGCATCGCAGCGACAGTGTCAGTTTGGCTGGGGCGATCAGTCGTACCTGGGTCACCGCACCAAACCTAGTGGTGTTCAGGCCCGGGCCAGCCGACCCCAGGCATCCATGTCGAGTTGTTCTGCTCGATCGGTGGGGGCCACTCCGGCCGCCGCGATCTCGTGCTCGGTCAACAGGCCGGCCAAGCTACCCCGCAGCATCTTGCGGCGCTTCCCGAACCCGGCCCGCACCAGAACAGCCAGACGCGAGAAGTCGGCATCGATGGTCGGTTCGGGGCTTCGGTCCAAGCGCACCAGCACGGACTCGACCCGAGGTCGGGGTAGGAAGACCTCGGCCGACACGCTCCCCACGACCCGGGCCTGCCCCCAATAGGAGGCAAGGACCGAAGGGATCCCGCAAAGTGACGTGCCGGGGACGGCGGCCAACCGCTCCCCGACCTCGCGTTGGACCATCACCAACCAGCTGACGAGCGCCGGTTGTGAGGCCAGCAGATCAAGGATGAGCGGGGTCGCCACGTTGTAGGGAAGGTTGGCCACCACCTTCCATTGGTGATCCCCCAGTTCGTGCGCCCAATCCAGTGTCCGGGCATCAGCATGCCGTATCTCGACGTCGAGTCCGTCAACGACGTCGGTCAGCGCGGGAATCAGGTACTTGTCGACCTCGACCGCAAGCACCGTGGCACCAGCAGCAGCCAATCCGAGAGTCAGCGACCCCAGCCCGGGGCCGATCTCCACCACACGGTCGCCAGGGCCGACTCCGGCCAGGCGAACGATCTTCTCGATGGTTCCCGGCTCACACAGGAAGTTCTGGCCGAGTGCCCGACTGGGTTGTAGCCCGTGACTATCGAGAAGTTGGCGGACGACCGGGCGAGTGAGCAACGGGCGCGGCAACGGAGTCAGGCTGCCGCCGCCTTCTTCCCGCACGACGGCCAAGGAGCCCATCCCCGCAGGTTCCAGAGTCCCAATGCCATCGTGTCCTGATCTGCAGGAGACGCCTGGCTCGGCAACACACCGGCCAGGTGACCCAGTCCGCTGGCTTGAGCCGTGCGATCCCAGGTCTGGACGCTGAACTGGTAGGCACCGTGATACAGCCCGTTGCGGCTCACGATCGTGTAATTGCCGCCGGACTCGCACTGCCGCAATACCTCCCATTGAGCCGCCGTGGGCTGACTGGGAGCCACTGGATCAGCTGCCGGCGTCGGGGCCGGTTCCGACGCCCCGGACTCGACGGCTGGAGCTTCCACGGGGGCTGGCTCGGGCGCGGGCGGCGCGGTCGCAGACGGCTCTGCCGCCGGCTGTGTCACCGGCGGCTCGGTGGTCGGCGGCTCGGTGGTCGGCGGATCGGTGGACGGCGGATCGGTGGACGGCGGCTCGGTGGACGGAACTGCGGTCGTCGAAGGCGCCGCGATGTCGGACTCTGGCGGGTTCGCAGGCGCTGTGGTTGGCGCCACGGCACCAGAATCCGTCGAGGCTGAATCGGCCGCGACCGGATCGTTGGTTGTCGGTGTTGGCGATGTATCGGCGCCGGGTCGGCTCTCCGTCGGGGTTGGTCGGCTGGGCGAGATCAACGACGCACGAGGCTCTTGGGCCAGGACATCGAGGGCATCTTCCTTGGCTCCGGCATCGAACAGGTCTTCGGTTTCGATCTCTTCCAGGAGCGGCGCGGTGACGTGCGCCGGCAACGTGGTCAAGGCTGCGTGCACCTCGATCGTGGTCGCTTCGCTGCCACCACCGCCCAGAAAGATCGGCACTGCGGCGAGGGTCGACAAAACCAGGGCCGCAAGGCCGAGGGGCGGAATCGAGTCAGACCGACGGGAGCGGGAACTATCTGACATCGATGCAGGTGAGGGACCGCGTCGCACTGGACGGAAAGCTAAGGCCGTTGTCATCAGAACGCAACCTTTTGCCGTAGTGGCACGGTCACTCTCCGTAGAGATTCCTGCCGTTCTCCCACGTCAGCAAGGCCAGATTTTCCACCGAAATTTTCTGCTGGCGAGCGACCTCGACACCGACAAAGGGAACGAAAGCAGGTTGGTTGGCCCGCCCCCGGTAGGGCACGGGAGCCAGGAAGGGAGCGTCGGTCTCGATCAGCACACGGTCACCGGGAGTGAGGCGGGCGGCTTCGCGCAGATCGCCGGCCGTCTTGAACGTAATGATGCCACTGAACGACAGGTACGCCCCTCGCGCCAAACTGGCCTCGGCCTCGGCCGGGCCGCCACTGAAGCAGTGAAAGACGGTCCGAGGCGGCATACCGCAGTCGTCGAGCACGGCGAAGGTGTCGTCCCACGCATCCCGACTGTGAATGACGAGGGCCAGGTCGTGACGGTGTGCCAGTTCGATCTGCTGGGCAAAGACCTCACGTTGAGTGACGCGAGGCGAGTTGTCGTAGTGATAGTCGAGACCGCACTCTCCCACTGCCACGACGTTGACGTCCTCGAGCAGATCCTCCAATCCGTCGATCCCGTCCTTGGCGTCGTGGGGGTGGACGCCGGCGGTGGCCTGCACCCCATCGAACAGCGCTGCGGTTGCGATTGCTCGGCGACTGTCCTCCAGATCGCAGCCGACGGTCAGCAGACGTGCGACGCCGGCTGCTGCGGCGGCTTCCACTGTGGCAACAGCGTCCTGTTTGATGGTCGTGAGGTGGCAGTGGTTGTCGAACCAGCGCAAGCGGCTCAGTATCGACCACCCGTCGACGCCTGCAGCGTCGATCTCTTCCGGCGTCGTCATCGTGGGTGTTCCCTCGTCACCGACGTTCCCTTGTCACAGTTCGATCTTCTGGAAGAGCGGCACCGGCTTGCCAAGCGGCGTTGCAGGCAGCAGTTCTTCTCGAGCCCAACCCGAGGGAACGCCCAGGATCTCGTCGAGTTGGGCACAGGTGAAGGGGAGATAGGGCGAGAACATCACCCTGACGCCATTGATGGCACTGAGCGCAACGTGGAGTACGTCGATACCGCGGGCAGGTTCGGTCTTGGCCAGACGCCACGGTTCCGTGGCATTCAAATAGGCGTTGACCGACTGCGCCGCCGTCATCGCCGTCCGAAGCGCAGCCCGGAGTTCGACAGCTTCGATCTGTTCACCAGCGGTAACCAATGCGGCATCGACCGAATCGAGCAGCACCTGGTCCTCCGGGGCGCGCTGGCCAGCGTTCGGAATCTTCCCGTCGCAGGTCTTGTACATCATCGACAAGACCCGGTTGACGAGGTTGCCCCAGGTCGCAACCAGCTCCTCGTTGACCCGTCGAGCGATCTCTTCCTCGGAGATCTCGGTGTCGGACTGCTCGGGGAACGCCGCAGCCAGAGCGAACCGGATTGCGTCGGGCTGGAACCGATCCAGGGCTTCCTGGATCGTCATGCCGATACCACGACTGGCTGAGGCCTTTCCGCCCTTGAAGGTGACGTACTGATTGGCGGGGACGTTGGTCGGCAGCTCCAGGCCTCCGTAGCCCATGAGCTGAGCTGGCCAGAACAGCGCGTGGAAGGGAATGTTGTCCTTCCCGATGAAGTAGAACGAACGGGCTTCCGGGTTGGTCCACCAGTGATGCCAGGCATCGGGATCCCCCGTCGAAGCGGCCCATTCCTTCGAGGCCGACAGATACCCGATGACGGCGTCGTACCAGACATAGATGCGTTTGCCCGGACCGAGGTCGTCGACCGGTAGTTCGATGCCCCACTCGATGTCGCGGGTGATGGCCCGATCGTGCAAGCCCTCTTCGACCCAGCCGAGGGCGGAGTTCAACACGTGGCTACGCCAACCTTGCCGGCTCTGGAGCCACTCCTTGAGCCGCTCCTCGAAGTCGCTGTAGCGATAGTGAAAGTGCTCGGTCTCTCGTAGGACCGGGGTTGCGCCCGAAAGCTTCGAGCGCGGGTCGACGAGATCGGTGGCGTCGAGGGTGCGGCCACAGTTGTCGCACTGATCACCGCGGGCCTCCTCGTAGTCGCAGTGGGGGCACGTGCCCTCGACATAGCGGTCAGGAAGGAATCGCTCGGCCTGGGGATCGAAGAACTGCTCGGAGACACGTCGATCGATGTAGCCGTTCTCCAGTTGGCGCAAGAACATGTCCTGCGTGACCTGGGCGTGATTCTCGGTACCCGTCGTCGTATAGAGATCCCAGCTGATGCCCAGCTCTTCCCACTGGCGAAGGAACTCCCCGTGATACCGATCGACGATGTCCTGAGGTGTAACTCCCTCGTCATCAGCCCGGACCGTGATCGGCGTTCCGTGCACATCGGAACCGCTGACCATGAGCACATCATTGCCGATCAGACGCTGGTATCGGGCGAAGACATCAGCCGGCAGATAGGCGCCCGCCAGGTGCCCGAGGTGGCGAGAACCCGACGCGTACGGCCATGCGACGGCGACCAAGACAGGAGTGCTCATAGCCGAGCAGGCTACTCACACGACCTGCCGAAGCGAGGGCTGATCGCGGGGGTCGTCGTCGGCATCTGCCTCGAGTTCGGCCAACCGACCGTCTCGAACCGACTCCAACTTGGCGAGCTGTTTCTCGAACTGGCGAGTCCTGGGGCCAATCAGGTCGTCGTAGCCCTTCTGGGCCGATTGGAGCCCGCGACCAACTTTGTCGACCGATTCGGTGAAACGGTTCCACTGGACCCGCAGACCCTCGATGCTCGACAGGATCTCGTCACTTCGCCGCTCGACCAAGAAGTTGTCAACGGCCTGGCGGATCACGGCCAACACGGCGAAGAGACTCGTGGGTGAACACAGAACGACCTTTTGTGCCAACGCCATGTCGATGAGTCCCGGATCGTGCTCGTGCAGGAAGCCGTAGACGCTCTCGTTGGGTATGAACAACAGGAGGTAGTCGACCGTCGAAGCCGGATCGATGTAGGCGCGATCGGCAAGCTCCTTCACCCGCAGACGAACGTCGCGACGGAAGTCCTTGATGTGCTGCTCCTGCTCTGCGACGACATCGGTCTCGAGCCATCGCAGGTAGTTGTCGATCGGGAACTTCACGTCCATGTGGACCACATGGCCCTTGGGCAGGTTGAAGGAGTAGTCGGGCAGACCTCCACCGGCCAGTTGTGACTGTTTGGTGTAGTTGACACCGTCGACGAAGCCCGCGAGCCGAAGGACGTCCTCGGCCATGCGCTCCCCCCACTGGCCTCGAGATTTCGGCGACGCCAACGCGTTCCGCAACGACATCGTGGTGTCGGCCAACTGCGAGGTGACCAGCGCCGCACTCTCGAGTCGAGCCGACAATCGCCCATCCTGCTCAGCTCGGTCCTTCTGCAACGTGGCGACCAGTTCCGTGACTCGATGGAGCTGCCCCTGGACCCCGGCCACCTGCTCGACCATCAGATCGCGCTCTCGGTCGATGACCTGCTTCCCTGAGTGGAGTTGGTCGCCCAACTTCGACGACGCAACCGACAACGCCGTGTCGAGGGCGGCCTGCATGCTCTCGCCGCGTTCCTGGCGGACCGCCGCCAACGCGGCGGCAACCACGGCGTCGCGCTCCTGAGCTGCCAATTCTGCTGCATGGGCGGCATCCTCCTGACCCACTCGTCGACGTATGAGAAGGCCGGCGACGACGCCGACGGACAGGGCGAGACAAACGGCAAGAGCAACGACGATGACCATGCCTCGGACCATAAACGGAGGGTGTGACAGCCACCGCGGATCGTGGTCGAGGTAGCGAGAACGAAACCATCGACACACGAGGGGAACCAGCGACCGCTCTCGGTACGTCTCAACCGCCATGCAGCAACCGACGACGGAACAGAACCCCCGACCGAAGTCCCTGGCCTCACGGCGAGCGCTCGGCCTGATGGCCGTGGCCGCCCTGTCCGCGACCGGAGCCGTGGTGGCGATGAGCGGCGCAGTCGGAGCCGACGGCCAACCACCAACGGTACCGAAGGCCGATGCTCGCATCATCGGATCCACCGCTGTCGCCCGAGACGACGGCGGCACCGGCAAGTGGGTAGGGCTCGAGCCGATTCGCTCGGTCGAGGACGGCGACTGGACGGATTGCCCCGGGTGCGGCCTCGGCTGAGGCCATACTGCTCTCGTCGTGACCCTATCCCTCCGCCCGTGACCGCCCCGATCCGCCCGACGCTCGGCCTCGCTCTGATGCCCGAGCCCGCGTTCGCAGCGGCAGCGCTCCCCCTCATCACCGATGGCCTGATCGAGACCGTCGAGTGGAGCTTCGACATGGGCTGGGGACCGACCGGCATTCCGGACTGGCTCGACGGGCTCCTCGCCGACTACGGAGCGGCCGGCCAACTCCTGGGCCACGGCGTCTCGTTCTCGTTGCTGGCCGGGGCCTGGACTCCTCACCATCGAGGCTGGCTCGACCGGCTCGAACGGGAGGTTTCGACTCGCTGCTACCGCCACATCTCCGAACACATCGGGTTCGTCGGCGCAGGACGATTCTCGTTCGCGGCTCCGCTGCCCGTCCCCCACTGCCCAGCCGTGGTCGACCTCGGCCGTCAGCGCCTGAACCTCCTGGCAGCGGCAGCCGGCGTCCCGGTCGGGCTGGAGAACCTGGCGACCTCGTTCGGACCAGCCGATGCCACCGAGCAAGGCGCGCTGTTGGCCGATCTCATCGAGCCGACCGATGCCTTCGTCGTCCTCGACCTCCACAACCTCTGGTGCCAGGCCCACAATCTCGCGCTCGACCCCATCGAGCTGTTGGCCGGCTACCCACTCGATCGGGTGCGCGAACTCCATGTCAGCGGTGGGTCCTGGGATCAACGGGGCCGACGACTGCGTCGCGACACCCACGATGCCCTCGTTCCGTCGAGAGTGTTGGCACTCCTCGCTCACGTCGCACCGAGATGTCCCGCGCTCGAGGTGGTGGTCTACGAGCGCATCGGCACCAGCCTTCTCGACGCCGCCAGCCACCCCGGTTTCCGCGACGACGTCCTGCGGCTGGCGGAGCTGATCCGGTCATGGTGAACCACCTCCCCGATCGCAACCATGACGCCGACCTTGCCCGCTACCAGGCCGCCCTGTTGGACATCCTGTACGACGGCGAGAACGGCGAGCACATGATCGTGGCCATCCGAGCTGCGGCCGGACCGTTCTCGCCCTACCTGGGTCCTCTGGACCCGATGCTGCTCGAGGTCGCCGCCGCGCTGACCAGGACATGGGGATCCATCACGCTCGATCAGCCGACAACAACAGAGCCGTCAACAACAGAGCCGGCAACGGACCGGCGTGTCGAACCGCCGCTCGACTAACCCGGCAGGGACTCCCAGCAGCCGAGCATCACTGCCGCGCTCCGATCGACGTCGGCTTCGGTGGTCTCATGACCCGACACGCTGATGCGCATGGCGCGACGACCGTTCCATTCGGTGCCGCCCGCCCAACAGGTACCGTCGGCCTGAACGGCATCGATCACGGCACTCGTGGTCTCGTCGTCGCCGAAGGCGACCAGCACCTGGTTGAGGCAGACATCGTGGAGTACCTCTGCGCCCCCTTCCGCCAGGCGTTGCGCAAACCTGGAAGCCAGGCTGCAGTTTCGCTCGATCAGGTCGGACACTCCCTGACGACCCAGGGTGCGCAGAACTGCCCAGACCGGGATGGCTCGGGCTCGCTGCGACATCTGCAGCCCGAGTTGCATCGGCGACCGCTCCGATGTCGAGGGCAGATAGGCGCCATCGACGCGCATGGAACGCCCCAGTGCATCGCCATCAGCGACGATGGCCAGCGCATTGTCGTAGGGAACGTTCAACCATTTGTGAGCATCCGTTGCCCACGAGTCGGCGGCCTCCATGCCCTCCACCAGTCGGGCTCGTTCGGGAGCTGCCGCTGCCCACAGTCCGAATGCCCCATCGACGTGAACCCAGGCTCCGGCGTCGTGGGCCGCAGCGATCACTTCCCGGAACGGATCGGAGTGTCCGGTGTTCACGTTTCCGGCCTGGAGAACGACGATCGCCGGACCCTCGATGGCAGGCAGGGCCGTAGCCACCATCCGACCCTGGTCATCGGTCGGCACCAGCATCATGCGGTCTCGTCCCAGACCAGCCAACGCCACCGCCTTCTTCATCGACGCGTGGGTCTCCTCACTCGTGATCACCGTGACCATCGGGGCCCCGATCAACCCGTCGGCCGGCACATCCCAGCCTGCCCGCCGGAGTACCTCGTCACGGGCGGTGATCATACCGATCAGGTTGGCTTCGCTGGCCCCGCCGCAGAACGTCGCCGTTGCCGTGGACGGAAGGCCGAGCAGACCGAGGATCCATCGGACCGTCACCGCATCGATGGCGGCAACAGTCGGCGACATGATCGGGAGTGCGCCGTTCTGGTCCCAGGCCGTGGCCAGGAGGGAAGCTGCGGCTGCGACGGGCTGACTTCCCCCGGTCACGAAGCCGAAATAGCGCGGCCCGTTGCTGATCACGGTGCCCGGGCTCCCCAACTCGTCCAGCATCTCCACCGTCTCTGCTGCCGGTCGACCGCCGACCTCGAGTGGCTCATCGAACCCGCCCAGTGCCGACCGTGCCGCGAGGGTCGCCGCAACCGACCGCGTCATCGCCGTGTCGAGATATCTCTCGCTGCGCTCCAGGGCATCCGCCATCAAATCGGCGACGACCGCACGCTGTCCCTTGCCATCAGAAGCCATGGGAACCATCTTGCCAGCTGCCGGAGCCAACGCAGGTCGAGCCGATCGTCGACAACTGGACGCGTCGGCATCGGGACGCTACACCGACGCCATGACTGACCTTTTCTCGATTGCAGGCAAGACAGCGGTGGTGACGGGGGGATCCCGCGGTATCGGCAAGATGATCGCCGCCGGATACGTCCAGGCCGGTGCCAAGGTCTACATCTCGTCGCGCAAGGTCGATGCATGCGAGGAAACCGAAGCCGAACTCTCTCAGTTCGGCGAGTGCATCGCCCTACCCGCCGATCTCGCCAGGCCCGAGGAGTGTGAACGCCTCGCAGCCGAGATCACCCAGCGCGAGGGCACCATCGACATCCTGGTCAACAACGCCGGTGCGACCTGGGGCGCCCCGATGGACGAGTTCGACGAGGATGCCTGGGAGCGCGTCCTGGCGGTGAACGTGAAGGGCGTCTTCCACCTCACCAAGCATCTGCGACCCGCCCTGAGCGCAGCCGGCGCGCCCGGCAACCCGTCCTCGGTCATCAACATCGGATCCATCGACGGCCTTCGGGTACCGACGCTCGAGACCTACTCGTACTCAGCATCCAAAGCCGCGGTCCACATGCTGACCCGCCACCTGGCCAAGGTGCTCGCACCCGAGATCAAGGTCAATGCGATCGCGCCCGGACCCTTCTACTCCAAGATGATGGCCTACACCCTCGACAACTTCGGCGAGGCCATTGCCAAGAGCTGCCCCATGAAGCGGCTCGGAGAGCCCGACGACATGGCCGGGACCGCCATCTTCCTGGCCTCGGCAGCCAGCAACTACATCACGGGCGCGGTCCTACCGGTGGACGGCGGCATCGCATCCCTGGCCGAGTAGTCCGCTGAACGACCG
>CALACD010000270.1 GCA_937890445.1 uncultured Acidimicrobiia bacterium
GTACGAGTACGCGGTCTGCGCGCTACCGATCGTCATCAACGCATCGCCACGCACGCTCTGTGAGGTTGCGCCCGGATAGGTGACCAGGAGTCGGTCGCCGGCAACTGCGATGGCGTCCGCCATGGCTTGGCCGACCTCGGCGGGAGTCGCAGCACCCAGCGAAGCCCCACCGGCTCGGTCGATGATGCTGGAAAGGGCCGCTTCACCCCCGGCGTAACGGACGGCCACCAGTTGGGCTCCGTCTTGGATGAGCGGACGACGTGCCGTCTCGGCCGAGATGGTCGAACCCAGATCGGCGCCGCCCGAGAACACGACGATGGTCCGGATCCAGCCTGGCTCGACGGTCAGGAGTGCCCCGGCCCGGTCGATGGCGTTGAAGATGCCCGAACCCTGTGACAGCTTCAGGTTCTGGACATCGGTCGCGGCCCGCTCCAGGTCGGTGGTCGGCTGGACCACGACCACGGCGGTGTCACCGGCGGCAACGACGCTGACCTTGGTACCGGCCGGAAGGGCCCGGATCTCGGTCGCCAGCGTGTCCCGAACGATGCCGAGCACGTCACCGGTCGCCAGCCGTTGGCTGGTGTCGACCACGAACGAGATCTCGATGTTGCGGCCGGCCTCGGTGGCTCGACGAACCGAGGTCACACCCAGATCGGCTCCATCCTCGTTGATGGAGACCTGATCGGCCGACACTCGATAGTCATCGAGCAGAACCGTGGCTTCCACCTGGCCGCCGGTGGCGTCCACGCGATGCACCTGAGCGACCGAGGGGCCGCTCTGCTCCGGCGTCGTATCGTCCTGGGCCGAAGCCGCAGGCACCATGGCCAGCAGGAGGGCCAGAATGGCCAGGACCAGGCGAGTGAGTTGTTTGGTCCTCATCGTTTGCGCCCCTGTCCCGGAGCGGTCTCCTGACCCGAGGAGAACATCTCGGGTCCGAGACGAATGCCATGGTCGGCCAGTTTCTGGGCGAACTTGGGTCGGACGCCGGTCGGCTTGAGCTGACCCTTGAAACGGCCCTGCTCGTCGACGCCGGCGCTGAAATCGAACAGGAAGATGTCCTGGAGCGTGATGATCTCACCTTCCATGCCGGACACCTCGGTGATGTGGGTGATACGGCGGCTGCCATCCCGGAGACGTTGCAACTGGACGATCATGTCCACGGCGCTGGCAATCTGTTCCCGAATGGCCCGAACCGGAAGATCGAAACCTGCCATCAGCACCAAGGTCTCGAGACGGCTGAGTGTGTCCCGAGGGTTGTTGGCGTGGAGCGTGGTCAGCGATCCATCGTGGCCCGTGTTCATGGCCTGCAGCATGTCGAGGGCCTCGCCGGAACGACACTCACCGACCACGATGCGGTCGGGCCGCATTCGCAGCGTGTTCTTCACCAGATCACGAATGCTGACCTCGCCCTTGCCCTCCACGTTCGGGGGGCGGGTCTCGAGCGACAGCACGTGATCCTGGATCAGCTGGAGTTCCTTGGCATCCTCGACGGTCACGATTCGTTCGTCAGCCGGGATGAACGACGAGAGCACGTTGAGAGTGGTGGTCTTTCCGGTGCCGGTTCCTCCGGACACCAGCACGTTGAGCTTGCCGACGATGCAGGCTTGGAGGAATCGAGCGCCGTGAACGCTGACGGTGCCGAAGCGAATCAGGTCGTCGATCCTCAACGGATCGGCGGCGAACTTCCGGATGGTCAGGAACGGTCCGCCGACCGCAAGCGGCGAGATGACGGCGTTGACCCGGGATCCATCGGGCAGACGAGCGTCACACAGTGGGGAGGACTCGTCGATGCGCCGCCCGACCTGGGCCACGATCTTGTCGATGATGCGACGCAGGTGCAGCTCGTCGACGAAGGTCACATCGTCGAGAACCAGCTTGCCGCTGCGCTCGACGAAGATCTGCTTGGGACCGTTGCACATGATCTCGGAGACGTTCTCGTCCCGGAGCAGCTTGTCGATCGGTCCGTACCCGAGGATGTCGTCGGAGACATCCTGGATCAACTGAGCATTGTCGGCGGCCGAGAGCGGGGTCCGCTCCTGGGCGATGGCAGTGTGCAAGGCCTCGTGGACCTTCTTGCGCAGCTCGTCTTCTCCCAGACGCTTGTCGTAGAGAATCGGACCGAGCTCTTCGATCAGCGAGCTGTGGACCCGGTGACGCAGCTCGTCCAGCGCAGGGTCGCGCCGCCCCGACATGACCGCCGTCGGCGATCCTGCCGCATTCGTATCGTGCAACCTCTTGTACAAGGACATGACTCAGCCCGCTACCTCTCGCTCATCCACCAAAGAAACGACGCCGGCCCGAAGTGGACCCGGCTTGAACGCCCGTACCGGTCAGGAACCGGGCTGCGAGCTTCTCGAACTCACGGGCAACCTCGGACTTCGGCGCCGAAAGCACGACGGGAGACCCTCTGTTGACCGAGATCGGCACTACCACATCCGACGGAACGTGAGCGACAGCATGGATCTGCAAGGTCTTCTCGACCTCGCCGACATCCAGCTTCACCTTCGAATCCGCACGGTTCAGAACCAGGTGCAGCTTGTCGCGTGAAACATTGAGGAGCGACAGGGTGCTCAGCCCGATCTTGACGTTCTTGATGTTCGGAATGTCGAGACCGGCAACCAGGATGATGTCGTCGCTCACCTCGATGAGGCTCAGGACGACATCGTTGAATAAGGCAGGAAGATCGATGATCACGTGCCCGGCGAACCCACGGAGCATCTCCACCATGCGAACCATCTGTTCGCCGGTGATCTGATCGGCAAACGTCGGTTCCAGCGGGGCCGGCAACACATGGAGACCCGAGGGCTCGTGGATCGTCATCAGCTGGAGCAACATGCCCGGATCGAGCTTCTCGATCTGGGAGATTGCATCGACGACCGTGTGTTGTGGCTGGATCTTGAGCATCACGGCGACGTCTCCGAATTGGAGATGTCCGTCGATGAGCACGACCGGGTTGTCCGACGTGCGAGCCAGAGCGACCGCGATGTTGGTGGCCGTCACCGACTTGCCGGAGCCGCCCTTGGTCGAGAAGACCGTGATGACGCGTCCCGGCTCGCCCTCCATCGGCTCGAGCAGATCCGCGTTGGCGGGAGCACCGGGCATGACCGAAGGTGGCCACATGGCCAAGCCCTCGGCGACCCGTGCCACCGTGTCGACCAACTGCATCTGGTCGATCGGTGCCGACAGCACGTCCTTCACTCCGGCCCGAAGTGCCGTGTGGAGCAACGTTGTCGATAGTTCGCTTGTGACCAGGATGGCACCGACCTCGGAATTGGTCCGACTCCATCGCTCGACGGTCGCCAGGTCGGTGGGGTCCACGCACGACGGACCCAGGACCACGACGACGGGGCCCAGGCCCAGTCGCGGTTCGAGCTCGCTCAGCGAACCGAGCGCGGCCACGCCCTCACCAAGCTGTGATGCAAGGTAGTCCCGCACCGCCTGGTCAGTATCGACCACTGCGAGCGCCGCCCCATTGGGCAGTCGCACATCGCTGCCGGCCTCGAAGGCCGTCGCAGGTGCCAGGGTCTCGGTGTCCGTCCCCTCATCGGAGAAGTCATCGAAACCAAAGCTGTCGAACTGGTTGAAGTCTTCCGTCATTTCGTGGTCTCCACGCTCACTGGTATTGGTTTGGTTGGACGCTTGCGTGACCGGGCTACTCGCCGGCGTTCGCCGTTTCCTGATCGGTCACGACAGCGTCGGGCCCGTAGGGGGTCAGACGGGTTGCGTCCTCGCCCGGCAGCAGGTCCTCGTTGAGGTCGAGCGGGGGAATCGCTACCGGCTGGAAACTCGAGGGCACCAGTGACAGGTAGAGGTTGTTCAGTCCGATGGCCAGCACACGCTGCACGGCCTCGGGCGGAACCGCCAGGGTGATCATGCCGGGGTTCCCGGCAGCAGCTGCAGCGGGGTCGCCTTCGGTTGCGGCAGCATCACCGAGGTCGGCCGTGAGCGCCTTGTCGATGGCCAGCACCTCGACCCGCTGGTACAGGTAGCGCACGTCGCTGGAGTACTGGCTGGACTCTTCGAAGGCGACAGGAGCAGCCGGATCGGCCGTGCCCTCTTCGTCGCCCAGGGGAAGTTCGGCCAGGATGTTGACGTAGTCGCCCGGCTCCAGGAGGTAGGCGGCCGACCGAACCTGGTCGAGCGAGAAGGTGAGGGTGACCATCCCCTTCTCGGCCAGGCGATCCGTGACGCCGGTGGCGACGACACTGGGTGCAACGAAGTTGCCCGTGACCAGCACGGCGTTCGCAGGCAAGTCGGTGATGGCGACCAAACCGGTCAGTTCCGACGTCGGGTCTTGGATGGCGGTGGCCGGTCGGAAATCGACGGGCACTTCGGACTTGGCAATCAGACCGGTGGCAATGACCTGCTCCGCCGGTGTACCACGAGGAATCGGCTCGGTCACGACCCAGACTTCCAGCAACTGCTGGCCCTCGTAGGCCGAGTCCTCCAGTCCTCGCACGTAGTTGAGAAGTCCGAAGGCCGCGAGGGCTCCGATGACGATTGCTACTAGAAGTATGACTGTCCGTCGCGAATTCACGACACGCTCCTGGTCCACTCCGTCGGGTGCGGTTCACCCGATTCAGTACTGGGTCTCAGATCTCATGTCGGCAGCGATCGCCGGGACTCTTAGCACTTCGTGGACTTATTTGTAGAGCTGCAGCGGCCGAAGCTGTGCGTTGGTTGACCGGCCCCGAGCCAAAACGGCGAATGGCCGCCCGAAGGCGACCACTCGCTCGACTTGTCCGGATGAATGCCGAATCAGGCCTCGTCGGTCTCCGGTGCCTCGGAAGCGTAGACGATTCCGTCGGCCTCGGGGGCCGCAGCAGCCGCTGCGTTGGCCCCTTCCAGATCCTCGTAGTACTCGGCCCAGGCGGCCTCGGTGGCAGGATCGACCTCGGTCGGGCCGATGTAGTTGCCGTCCTCGTCGAAGGCGTGCTCGCCGAAGTGTTCCTGGTACTCCTGGGCCACCACGCCGCCCTCGGCGGCCTGCTTGATCGACAGGCTGATACGACGACGCTGCAGATCGATGTCGATGATCTTGACCCACAACTCCTCGCCCGGTGTCACCACCTGCTCGGGCAGATCGACATGGTGGGCCGACATCTCCGAGATGTGAACCAGGCCCTCGATACCGTCGCCGACCTGAACGAACGAGCCGAACGGCACCAGTTTGGTGACCCGGCCGTAGACCAGTTCGCCGACCTTGTGCGTGGAGGCGAACTCCTGCCACGGATCCTGCTGGGTCGCCTTGAGCGACAAGCTGATGCGCTCCCGGTCGAGATCGACCTCGAGCACCTGCACCGTGACCTCGTCGCCGACAGCGACAACGGAGCCGGGATGATCGACATGCTTCCACGAGAGCTCCGACACGTGGATGAGGCCATCCATACCGCCGAGATCGACGAAGGCACCGAAGTTGACCACGGAGCTGACCACGCCGGAGCGAACCTCTCCGGGCGCGAGATTGGTCAGGAAATCCTCGCGCTGTTCCTTCTGCGTCTCTTCCAGAAAGGCCCGACGGCTGACCACGACGTTGTTGCGGTTCTTGTCGAGCTCGATGATCTTTGCCTCGAGGGTCTGTCCCACGTAGGGCTGCAGGTCACGGACCCGACGTAGTTCGACCAGCGATGCCGGCAGGAAGCCCCGCAGGCCGATGTCGATGATCAGCCCGCCCTTGACGACCTCGATCACCGGTCCGGAGACGACACCATCGCGCTCCTTCACCTCTTCGATGGTTCCCCACGCTCGCTCGTACTGTGCTCGCTTCTTGGACAGGACCAGCCGACCCTCCTTGTCCTCCTTCTGGAGAACGAGGGCTTCGATCTGATCGCCCACGTTGACGATCTCGGAAGGGTCGACGTTGTTGCGGATCGACAACTCGCGGGACGGAATGACGCCTTCGCTCTTGTAGCCGATGTCGAGCAGGACCTCGTCCTGATCGACGCGCACCACCGTTCCGGTGACCAGTTGACCATCGTCGACCAGCACCATGGATGCGGCGTAGGCGTCGTCGAGAGATCCGACGAGATCGTTCTCGGTGATCTGTCGAGGAACGTACTCGGAGGCGGCCGGCGGCTGCACCTCATCGAGGACGGCGACGGCGACGGCGGTGTCGGTAGCGGCTGCGGGCTGGTCGGTGATGGATGAATCGTTGGAGATGTCGTTGGGGGACACGGAATCGTTGGGGGACACGGAATCGTTGGGGGACACGGAGTAGCGGACTTTCTGATGTTGCGAACTCGTTCGCCGACTGCCCGTGGGCGTCGGGGTGACGAGTCGAGGACGGGACGATCCCGGCCGATGGGTCAGGCTATCAGTCCCGACCGATCGTTTCGTCGCAATCGGTCTCGATGCCCGTCTGCGGCTCGCCCGGTTTGCGGGCCAGGAGCAGGAATTCGTGGACATCGAGCGACGGTGGATCCGGACGGTAGGCCCCGGGACTCACTCCATGGATCGCGGTTGGCTCGAGACCCACGACCCGGGCCAGCAGCCGCAACTCCCGAGGTGTGAAGCACGTCGTCCACAGGTCGCTGGGCAGCTCGATCCCCTCGGTGTTCCGCAACGAGGTCCGCTCCAGATTGATCCCGAGCAGGGCGTCGAAGGCATCGGTCTCCTCCAGGAAACGCACCTGGAAGTAGGCCGAGAAGGCAGAGATCGCCGCCCGACCGCCGGGGCGCAGGGCATCGGCGATTCCCTGCAGAACCGGCTCGTCGAGCTCTCGCGGGCCGGGGACAACGCTGGACCCGGGGCCGCCCGACAGCCCGAACGCGCCCTGACAGAGTGAGATCACGGCATCGAACTCCCCGTCGAAGCAGAGGCGACGGGCATCGCCCACCACGAACGATGCATGGTCCAGTCCCTCGGCGGCGGCCGCCGTTCTCGCCAGCTCGACGAAGGTCGACGAGATGTCGACCCCCACGACTCGTAGGCCACGGCGGGCCAGTGCCAGGGCATGACGACCGGGCCCGCAACCGACGTCGAGGACCCGCTCCCCCGGTTCGAGACGAAGAAGGTCCACCAAGGCCGAGACCTCCTGTTCGGTTCCCTTCGTGAAGGAGTAGCGCAGATAGGCCTCACCCAGGTGGTCGGCGAAGGCCTCGAACCAGTGCCCGTCACCGGCCGCCCGGCCGGAAGGTTCCGACATGACTGATCAGTCCTTGGCGTCGGCCCAGGTCGACCCGAAACTGAGATTCACCTCGAGGGGAACCCGCATCTCGAACGCCCCGGTCATCTCGTCCAGCACGATGCCGGTGACCTGGTCCTTCTCCGGTGGCGGCACGTCGAGGATGACCTCGTCGTGCACCTGCAGCACCACCTTGCTCGCGACTCCTTCGGCCGTGAGACGACGGTCCAAGCGGACCAGCGCCACCTTGAAGATGTCGGCCGCCAGACCTTGGATCCCGGCGTTCATGGCCTGACGTTCACCGGCTTGTCGAACTCGTGGATTGTCGCTCAGTAACTCTGGGATCAGGCGACGCCGACCGAAGAGGGTCTCGGTGTAGCCGCGGTTTCGAGCCTCGGTGACCGTGGCTTCCATATAGCTTCTGACCTGCGGAAACCCTGCGAAATAGGCGTCCAGGATCTCGGCCGCCTCGCTGGTTCGTATGCCGAGTCGCTGGCCGAGACCATAGGCCTCCATGCCGTAGGCCAGGCCGTAGGAGACCATCTTGGCCTTGCTTCGCTGCTCGTAGTCGACCTCGGACGCGTCGACGCCGAACACTCGAGCGGCCACGGCGGCATGCACGTCGGTGCCCGAGGTGAACGCCTCGATCAGACCGGTGTCCTCGGCCAGATGGGCGATGCACCGAAGTTCGATCTGGTTGTAGTCGGCCACCAGGAACTGGCATCCCTGGGCCGGAACGAAGGCCCGACGGAAACTGCGGCCCAGTTCGGTACGCACCGGAATGTTGTGGAGGTTCGGATTCTCGCTCGACAAGCGGCCTGTCCGAGCAACCGTCTGGTTGAACGTGGCGTGGATGCGACCGTCCTCGGCCACCGCGGCCATCAGTGTTTCACCATAGGTCGATCGCAGTTTCTCGACCTCCCGGTACCGCAGCAGGTGCTCGATGATCGGATGCTGCCCGATCAGCTTCTCCAGCGTTGCCTGATCGGTCGAGAATCCGGTCTTCGTCTTCTTTCCGGGCGCCAACTCGAGCTTGTCGAACAGGATCTCGCGCAGCTTCTTGGTCGAATTGACGTTGAACTGCTCGCCGGCGTCTTCCTGGATCTGGCGGGACAACTGATCGGCCTCGGCAGTCATGTCGGCATTCAGCGACGCCAACTCGGATCGGTCGACGCCGACCCCGAGATGTTCCATCTTGGCCAACACCCCGACCAACGGCACCTCGATGTCCCGGTTCAGGTCGGCCTGACCCTCGGCTTCGAGAGCGACCTGCAGAACAGGTGCGACCCGAGCCGTGGCCAGAGCCTCCCGAGCCGCTCGCTGGGCCGGCGAGATCGAGGTGGCGCCGAAGTCGAACTGGCCGTCGGGCGGCGCGTCGTCGGTCGGATACCGCCACTCGGTCCGAGCACCCAACAGGTCCGGAAGGAGGTACGAGCTGCCGGCCGGGTCGAGGAGATAGGCGGCGAGTGCCGTGTCGAGTACGAGGTCCTCGACCGCCACTCCCCGATCCAACAGAGCCCGGACCAGGGGCTTGGCGTCATGAGCGATGACTCCGGGCCCCTCCGAACCGAGGAGGCGAGACAGATCGGCGATCTCGCCGATACCGACCCAAGCCACCTTCGAGGCCTCATCATCCAGCACCAGGGCAACACCGGCGATCTCGGCACCGACCGTGCCCGGCGTACCGTCGTATCCCAGGGCCAGAGCCACCGGCTCGGTCAGCGAGTCCCACGCGTCGGGACCGGCGTCGGTGACCAGCACCGGCTCCAGATCCCGACCGGTGGGCACCACGGTCGCCGAGTCGCTCGACCCAGCTCCCAGCACCCCCTGCATTCGGTCGTGCAACGTGCGGAACTCGAGGAAGTCGAACAGCGTCCGAATGGCCTCGGCATCGCACTCCGGGCGCTCGAAGAACGTGTGCAGCTCGACGTCGACCGGAGCGTCGCGAACCAGCTCCATGATCAGGACGTTCATCCTGGCCTGGTCCTCGTTCTCCGACAGGTTCTGACGCAGTTTGGGGGTCTGCTCGTCGACGTGCTCGTAGATCCCATCGATACCGCCGTACGTGACGATCAGTTTGGCTGCGGTCTTCTCCCCCACGCCGGGAACCCCGGGCAGGTTGTCCGACGCATCACCCCGCAACGCCGCATACTGCACGTACTGGCTCGGGGTGACGCCGGTCCGTTCCACGATGCCGGCCTCGTCGTAGAGCGCGTAGTCACTGACCCCACGCTTGTTGTACACCACCTTGATGTGAGGATCCTCGACCAGCTGGAAGCTGTCGCGATCGCCGGTGACGATCAGCACGTCATGGCCGACCGCGGCACCCCGCGTCGCCAACGTGGCGATGATGTCGTCGGCCTCGTAACCCGGCAGCTCGACGATGGGCAGCTGCAGGGCAGCCAAGACCTCTCGCACCAGACCCATCTGCTCTCGCAACACATCGGGTGCCTTGTCCCGGTTTGCCTTGTACGACGCCAGCTGCTCGTGACGAAACGTGGGCGTGGGAAGATCGAAGGCAACCCCGATGCCCTCCGGTCGATGGTCACGAACCAGGTTGATCAGCATCGAGGTGAACCCGAACACCGCATTGGTGACCTGACCCGACGCCGTGGCCAGGTCGGGCGGCAGGGCATGGAAGGCGCGGTAGGTCAGCGAATTCCCATCGATCAACATCAGTGTCGTCACTCGGGAACCAACCCACCTTCGATCACGCGCGCCGCCACCTCGTGCATCGACGACCTCGTTCCCATCGCGGTCTTCTGCACGAAACGAAACGCATCCGCCTCGGACATGCCGTGGGAATCCATCAGTACACCCTTGGCCCGATCTACCAGCTTGCGGGTCGCCAACTGTGCCTCCAGGGATTCGGCCTGCTCGCTCAGAGCGACCAGCTCCCGGAACCGGGCGCGAGCCAGTTCGATGGCGGGAACCAGCTCGTTGCGATGGAAGGGCTTCACCACGTAGGCGAGCGCGCCGGCGTCGCGGGCTTGTTCGATCAACTCTCGCTGCGAGAAGGCCGTGAGTACCACGACGGCGGCGAGGCGGTCCTCGATGATGGCCTTCGCTGCCGTCAGCCCGTCGGTGCCCGGCATCTTGATGTCGAGAATGGCGACATCAGGACGCAACGCACGAACGAGCTCGATGGCCTTCTCTCCGTCGCCGGCCTCGCCGACCACCTCGTAACCTTCCTCGATCAGCGACTCCTTGAGATCGAGCCGGATGATGGGCTCGTCCTCGGCCAGCACCAGACGCAACGCTGCCATCACGACATCTCCAACAGTTGATCCAACAGGTCGTCCTGTCGGGATTCGAGCCTCGAGATTCGTTCGACCCACACCGTCCGGTCCTTGTGGAGAGCCGCAACGGTCCGGGCTGCATCGCGGTGCTCCCGATCGGCCAACGGCGTTTCCGCGACGAGTGCACGGAGTCGGGCATCGTCGGCGCCGTCGGCGAAGTGTGCGATCTGTTCGTCCAACACCTTGACCTCGGTACGAGCAGAGCGGAGTTCGTCCGAAACCTGCGTGAGCTTCTTCTCGATCCGTGCTCTGCTCATGCGGTGCCCATGGGGTCGTGCTGTCGGTGCGGGTCGTGCTGTCGGTGCGGGTCGTGCTGTCCGTACAGGTCTTGCTGTCGGCGCAAGTCCCAACGGTTGGTCCGACTCGTGGTCTTTCGGTGCCCGGAGTGGGATTCGAACCCACACGCCCTTTCGG